>JALSSR010000248.1 GCA_026984135.1 Bacteroidales bacterium | reverse complement strand
GTCAAATCCCTGCCATATAAGTATCCCGAAAAACAGAATCAAAACCGGTATTGATAAAAATTTCACCTTATGGTTCAGCACCCATCTCAGAATCGGTGCGTAAAAATGCACTACAGACATTAACGCACCAAGGACAGTTCCTATAATGACAACAACGAAAATGAAATTGGCAAACAAGGAATTTTCCGCACCAAGGGGCATCCATTCCTTCGTAAGGAAATAGACAATCACGAGAAGAGCGATGGCAATATTAATATAATTAACAAAATGACGTTTGTTTTCAGGCCATTTTTTCTCAAGAAGACTATTGATTCCAAAAGCAATTAAAGCTATTGCCACTACATTACCGCCGAAAATGACAAAGAAAATTCCTGCTGCTATCATAGAAAAGTACCAAATCCGGCTAACCCTTTTCTTGTCGAATCTGATACCGAATATAACATTAGCGAGTGCAGGGATCATCATAATACCGATAAACAATGAAGATATCAGGGCAAAGGTCTTTGTAAAAGCCAAAGGCCTGAAAAGTTTCCCTTCGGCAGCCTGCATTGCAAAAACAGGGAGAAAACTGACTACAGTGGTTGCAAGAGCGGTAATAACCGCCGAGGCGACTTCCGTTGTGGCATCATATATAATTGTTAGAAGCCGCTTTCCGGTAGCACCCTTGTTTTCAGGCATATCAAGGTGCCGCACTATATTCTCCGTAAACACTATGCCCACATCCACCATTACACCGATAGCGATTGCGATACCGGAAAGAGCAACAATATTGGCATCAACACCGAATTGCCTCATAGTAATGAAAGTCATTAACACTCCTATGGGGAGAAGGCTCGAAATAAGCAGGGAAGCCCTCAGATTAAGAACCAGAATGATAACAACAATAATACTTATCAATATTTCGTGCGACAGAGCCGACTCCAGTGTACCCAAAGTCTCTTTTATCAGACCTGTTCTGTCATAAAAGGGGACAATGGTAACTTTTGATATTGTGCCGTTGTCAAGCACTTTGGAAGGCAGTCCGGGAGCAATTTTCGCAATGGCTTTTTTAACATTGCCGATTACTTCCAGGGGATTTGCACCATAGCGGGCAACGACAACACCACCGACAGCTTCGGCGCCACCTTTGTCAAGACCGCCGCGCCTTGTTGCAGGGCCGTAGTGAATATCAGCCACATCTTTGAGCCTTACCGGGACGCCGTTACGCGATGTTACAACGCTCTTTTCAAGGTCTTCGAGGCTCTTGACATATCCCAAAGCACGGATAAGGTACTCAGCCCTGTTAAACTCTATTGTCCTGGCTCCAATATCAAGATTGCTCTTTTTAACGGCATTTATTATCTGTCCGATATTCACATTGTAGCTTTTCATAGCGTTGGGGTTGATATCTATCTGGTACTCTTTCACAAAGCCACCTATAGAAGCAACCTCGGCAACACCTTTGGCCGATGTAAGCGAATAACGGACATAAAAATCCTGAATGGTTCTCAACTCCTGCGGGTCCCAGCCGCCTGCCGGTTTTCCGTTCTTATCACGGCCTTCAAGCGTGTACCAGTAAACCTGACCAAGGGCTGTTGCGTCCGGCCCGAGAGCAGGAGTAACATCCGAAGGTAATGTTCCGGCAGGTAAAGAATTCAATTTTTCAAGAACACGGGTTCGCGACCAATAAAAATCAATTCCCTCATCAAAGATTATATAGATGTTCGACAGTCCGAAAATAGAATTGCTACGAATTGTTTTTACTCCCGGAATACCAAGCAGAGCGGTAGTCAAAGGATAGGATATCTGATCCTCAATGTCCTGTGGTGAACGCCCGGGCCATTCGGTGTAAACAATTTGCTGGTTCTCCCCAAGATCGGGAATGGCATCAACAGGTACCGGATCATTCGGCAAAAAGCCTGTGTCCCAGTTGAAAGGAGATGTTATTATTCCCCACGTGATCAATGCCGCCATCAAAAGGAATGTGACCAACTTGTTCTCAAGAAAGAATTTTATAGTTTTATTTAACATTACTTACAATTATATGTTATTAATAACTCTTTGCAATTTTTCATTAATCTCTTCGGCAATGGCTTTCATATCGTTATTATCAATATCTTTTACCATTACTATGGGATTAATGATGGCAACCTCGGTACCCTTATCCACACTCTGAAGCATCACATTGCAGGGAAGAACCGTACCGATTTTATCTTCTGCCATAATTGATTTTAAAGCAAATGCAGGATTACAGGCGCCCATAATCCTGTATTGACGGAAGTCAACGTTGAACTTCTCTTTTAAAGCTTTATTAACATCGAATTGCGTTACTATTCCGAATCCTTCTTTCTGTAATTCCTCTTTTAATAATTCCGTTGCCGATTCAAGATCAAGCCCAATAGTTTTATTGATATAATATTTCATTTCTCTTTGTTTTTAATTAATAATATAATTTTGAATTTTGACACTCTTATACAATCCGGAAAACCCAATTCCCGGGATTTGTATATTGATTCAATGTTTGCGGATATTCATAATAAATACCTGTAAACAATGATTGTTTTTAAGACTATGCTGATAGCTTATTGATACTTCCTTGTATGATTCAACAAAGGAACCGGCAGGTACCGGCAATCAAATCATTGCTTGTTGCCGGTGGCAGTGAATAGAGTGTTTTTTGAGATATATTGGAAAGTAAAGTTCCTTTCGCTGTTTCAAATCCTGTCATCATAAACAGAACGACCTGTTGAATATTCGGAAGTGTAAATTTTTCACTTACAAAAACATCCCGGATTCTTAGTACCTCTTTCTCATCTTTACAGGAACAATCGTTTTTATCCGTTTGTCCCGGACGAAAGAGACGGGAATGAACCATATCACAGTTTTCGTGGTCATCGCAGCATGTTTCCGGCTCCGAAAATATGGCCACACTATATAGCCTTCCATTGGAGTAATGCTTGTTAATCTGAACACCTATGAAGGCCGCCAGAAAAATAATTGTTACCGATATGTTGACTATTCTGTTCATACTTTTTTTATGATTTTGCAAAAGTATATACAACCATCCCCTCATCTGTTATACAATTATTGATTTGATTTGTATGATTTTTTGATTATGCTGAAAAATATACGAACAATCAATCCTAACTGAATACCGAACCCCTCTATACCATTAACAATCCGTAACTTATATACTGCTGATAGTTTTCCTTTTTTTATCCTTATTGTTCTTGTATTGCGAAAGAGTGACTCCCGTAACCTGCTTGAATTGTTTTGACAGATGTGCAATGCTGCTGTAACGCAGCTTGTAAGCTATCTCCGAAAAACTATATTCTCCGTAACTTATCAACTCTTTGACCCTTTCTATCTTTTGCAGGATAAGATATTTTTCTATAGTTATGTTTTCCATCTCGGAGAAGAGACCGGTGATATGGGAATATGATTTATTCAACTTTTCCGATAAGTAATCGGAGAAGTTAATCTTAATATCCTTTTCGTCCGAATAGTGAATATACTCTATAACAAGGGTTTTAATATCCTCAATAAGCCGGGCATTTTTATCTTTTATCAATTCAAACCCGACAGCCTTAAGTTCTTCATCCAAACGTTGAAGTTCATCATCATTTATTACTCTCAAAACTTCCGCATGTCCAAGTGTTACTTTCCCGAACGGAATATTTAACTTTCCGAGCGTTTGTTCGACAGTCATAATACATCTGTCGCAAACCATATTTTTAATATGCAGGGATGTAGTTTTCACCCTGCAAATATAATTTTTTTCTAAATATAAATCACATTAAATTTTCTTGCCTACATTTGTAAACTGATAACAAACGAAAATGCAAATTTATTTGAGACAAATCTGCTATAATTCAGGTAATTACATAAAATATAATTTACAAAGTTTACGATGTGAAACAAGTCCGTACGGATGCGTTTTAGTATAAAAAAATATCAATGCAATTTATTAAACGATCATTCCGGAATAAAACAGGTATCCTGACTCTTGACAATGATGTCAAAAGCAATTCTTTAAATCTGACAATGCTCAACGAGATAGTGGAAGCTATGGAATACTTTAAGAAAAAGGATACACGTGTTGTGATTATACGCAGCAATCCCGGGTCCAGGGTTTGGTGTGCTGGTTTGCGTATTGATCAGCTACCCGAACCGGCAAAGGACCCTGTACCCTTCGAATACTCGCTTGAGAAAGCATTGAAAAGTGTGGAGGATTTTCCGGGGGCGGTTATTGCAATGATAGAAGGCAGCGTTTGGGGTGGTGGCTGCGAGTTGGCTTTTGCCTGTGACTTGCTGATTGGCAGTCCGGCATCCACTTTTGCCATAACACCGGCCAAAATAGGTGCGCCGTACAACCCCAATCAGGTAAACCGCGTATTGCAACGGGTCGGCAGTAACATTGCAATGGAAATGTTTTTTACAGCCTCAACCATTGGTGCCGACAGAGCCCGCGAACTCGGGATCATAAATCATATCGTTGAAATTTCGGAACTCGAGAATTTTGTAATGAATATTGCCGAAAAAATATCTTCCAATGCTCCTTTGGCTATCTCTTTGATTAAAAAGCAGGTACACCAACTTGCTTACCGAACGGTCGAGCAACTCACTAATGACGAAAAGAGCAAATCGGCCATAAAAGCAGTATATCACAGCAAGGATTTTGCAGAGGGGAAAAAAGCTTTTATCGAGAAAAGGAAACCCAGGTTTACGGGGAAATAAAAATTACTTCCGGAATTCCAGTACAAGCACCGACTTCGGCGGAAGAGAAAAGGCATCAAGATATTTCAGCGTTTCGCCGGTAATCACATTAATTGCATAACGATAGTTCTTCAGGCACTCGCTAAACTTTCCTGTATCAAGTGCTTTCACAGCATTAGGACTATTGTTAAGAGCAACCATAATACATTTATCATCGTTATGTCTGAAATAGACATAAGTATCGTCGTAAGGAACAAAATGCTTCAATTCACCAAACAGGATAGCATCATTATTCTTTCTCCATTTCAACAGTTTTTGAAGGAAGTCGAAAGCGGCATTTTGTTGTTTTGTTCTACCCTCTTTTGTAAAAGCGTCGGATTTGTCACCGGGCCAGCCTCCTGGAAAGTCTTTTCTGATAAAACCATGACCGTCGCTTCCCTTTCCTGTCATTAAGAGTTCGGTTCCATAATATATCATTGGTATTCCGCGCATTGTGAGCAGAGTGGTCATAGCCATTTTCCATTTTGCAAAGTTTTGCCCCAGCGAAGTGTAAATCCTGTCAAGGTCGTGATTATCACAAAATATAAGATTTTCGTCCGGTGCGGCATACAGGAAATCCTGTGCGAGTACATAATAGATTTTTGAAAGGCCCTCGGTCCAGCCATCATTTTCATTAAAAGACTTACTGAGAGCATAATACATAGGAAAATCCGTTACGGAAGGAATCCCCGAATTATATCCGTCACGGTTCGGGGCATCCTTTTGAAAATAGGCTGTTAATGATTCCTTCTGCAGCCAGGCTTCACCAACTACATTAAAACCGGGATACTCCTCAAAAATCCGGCTACTCCACCGGGTTATGAAATCCTTTTCAGAATATGGTTGTGTATCAATGCGTATCCCGTCAATTCCTGAATATTCTATCCACCAGATTGAATTCTGTATCAGATAGTTACTTAAAAGTTTATTTTTTTGATTCAGGTCTGCCATATGGGTATCAAACCAACCCGTCAGGAAAATATTCTTATCATATTCCGAAGCGTGAGGATCGGGTATTGACGATGCTCTGAAGTTGGAACGAGTAAACTCATCAAAATGATGCACCCAGTCTTCAGAAGGCAGATCCTTGATAAGCCAATTGTAAGTGCTTGCATGGTTGAATACCATATCCATTATGACTTTCAGACCTCTTTCGTGACTGCTTTTCACAAGGTTTACATAATCATCGTTCGATCCGAAACGGGGATCAATATTGTAAAAATCCGTTATGGCATATCCGTGATAAGAATAATGAGGATTATTATTTTCGAGTAACGGGTTCATCCATACGGCTGTTACTCCAAGATTTGCGATATATTCCAAGTGTTCGGCAATTCCTTTGATATCACCACCGTGCCTTCCGTCGGGATTATTTCTGTCGGCCTTTTCAAGCATCCCGGGCATATCGTCATTTGAGGTATCACCGTTGGCAAACCTGTCGGGCATCAGCAAATATATCACATCCGTTTTATCAAACCCCTTTCTTTGCGCTGAACCTTCCTTCCTGTTAAGTAATTTGTACTTATATTTGCTAACCATCATTCCGTTATCTTCAAAAACAATCTCGAAACTTCCGGGCACGACTTTACTGTCAATGGTTATGTTTAAGAAAAGATAGTTGGGATTTTCAACACGTATTACTTCTCCGGCAGTAACTCCCGGATAGTTAATAACAGGTTCAAGACCTGAAATGTCTTTCCCGTAAATTAAAAGCTGAAGATTTGGATTTGCCATTCCCGTCCACCAGAACGGAGGTTCTATTCTGTCAATCTTTCCTTCTTGAGAAAAGAGTGACAACTGAACCAATATCAATACTGTCAAAAGTTTGTATCTCATCGTCCGCAATAATATGAAGAACAAAAGTAATAAAAAAAATCAATGTTAACTTAATTTCCGTTACACCATTCTCAATTACAATTAACATCCCCGTAATGAGGCCAGTCATCCGGAGGGTTCATTGTTTGTCCCGTTGCAAGTACAAGGGCGTCAGGGTAATCTTTCAGAATTTCACCCCAGGTGATTCTCCACCAGAAGTTCTGTTTGTACTTTTTCATTGAAACGCCGTTCATATCCCCCGATACAGCTTCGTCAATCAAAGGCCACCACAAGCTCTCGGTCTCCCTGTCCCACAAGACAAAAGCATCCGCACCATCCCATATACCAGGGTCATAATAAGTGTATCCAGACAGGGCAAAAGTAAATGTTGTATCGCAATATCTCCTGTTGTAAACAGCGGCCAGGTCAGCCAGAGAGCAATAGACTACCATCACGGGAGTGCCGTCAATATTCTCATTTATCACCTCGTGATGCGACAACAAAGGAATATAATAGACCTTTGGCTTGTCGCTTGTTAACACAATAACGAATTGATCGGAAGGCTCATAACGGTCAATCTCTTCCTCCACAGTTTTATATTGGGGGTCAATAAGCGCATCGAACACCTCTCTTCCAAATCCGAAATGAAGCCGGCATTCGCGCAACGACCAGCCGGTTATGTCGAAGTGCCAGTCGGGATTATCACCACCCCACAACATTTTCCTTTCTCCTTCATAGAACACCTTTCCGTTATCAATGGCTTCCTGAAGGCAGGAATTGTCAGATATAATTTCTGATTTTTTTTCTTCCTTGGCACATCCCAAAAAAAGCAGACAACAAAAAACCAATATGTTCGGGATATTTTTAATAGCAAATTACTTTAAGTGTTATTATTATTAACGTAAAGAGCAAATTATCTCTTTATATTGTAAGTCGCTATTATTCAAGAATCCTTACATCAGCAATCTTTCAGATTGACCTGCAAAACCAATTGCACCAAAGAAGTCAAAAGGCAATCCGAAGTCATATATCACAAAGAAGTGCAAATAGCAATTCAACAGTTATAGTTATTTTTTCATTTTTTACCGAATCACATAAAAAAATATAAATACTTTTGGGGCTGTTAATTCATTTTACAATTAATGAAACCCAGGATAAT
>JALSSR010000247.1 GCA_026984135.1 Bacteroidales bacterium | reverse complement strand
AACTAATATTCCGGTTCTATGGTTAAATGCAGACGAGAACAGGGTGAGAGAACGATTGATTAATCCATCGGCCGGAAAGATTGAAAACCTCATAGGTAATAATAAACTTGTGGTTATTGATGAAATTCAGAGAATTCGGGATGCGGGATTACTTCTCAAAATAATGGTTGATAATTTTAAAGAGGTACAGTTCATAGCAACCGGTTCGTCAGCTTTGGAAATATCCGAAACAATTTTCGAGCCACTTACCGGACGCCATTTTTTATTTCATTTGTACCCGTTTTCACTTGCCGAACTTTATCCTGACTTGTCAAATTTTGAGATAGAAGATAAACTCCGGTTTCATCTTATTTACGGATGTTATCCTGAGGTATGCCTTAAACGGGAAATATCGGAGATAATATTAACGAATCTTTCACAACAATATCTATATAAGGATGTTCTGATATGGAAAGATATACGCAAACCTCAATTGCTTGATAAATTACTCCGTCTTTTAGCTTATCAAATCGGATCTGAAGTGTCGGTAAACGAACTTGCAAACACTTTACAAGTTAAATCTGAAACCGTTGACAGCTATATTGATTTGCTCGAAAAATCATTTGTTATTTACAGGTTAAAATCGTATTCACAAAATCTTAGAAAAGAGGTAAGTAAAAAAAGCAAAATATTCTTTTGGGATAATGGAATCCGAAACTCCGTAATTGAAGATTTTAATGATTTGGAACTAAGAAACGATAAAGGGGCTTTATTTGAAAATTTTATAATAAGCGAACGAATAAAAATGAATCAGTGGTTAAGACCGGGTGTGAAAAGCTATTTTTGGAGAAATTTCAGCAAAAGTGAAGTGGATTATGTCGAACTGTCCGGAAACAATCTATCAGCTTATGAATTCAAATGGAAATCCGGAAAACATAAAATAAGCCGGTCTTTTACAACAGCTTATCCTTTGGCAACAACACAAATAATCACTCCTGAAAACAGTGCTCAATTCGTAAAATTAGAACTGTAATAACCATATGATTTTTACAGTTTACCCTGTTTGTACTCTCCAAAGAATCTACCGCTGATTTCACTTCCATTTAACAAAATCAGGGAATACAGAATTTTTATTTTATTCCCAATTATTTCTATATGTATCGTGCCACTTTCTATTTCTGTTTTCTTTCCGTTTTTAATAAATCCGCCGGTAAAGGTCATCGGGTTTCTAACATCAACTCTACGGGAAGAAAAATTGTAGTCCCCACCGGTTATTTCATTTTTGCTCTTTGATTTTATGGAAAGCCACAGAAGATTTCGTATTTCAGAATTATGGGTGTTTTTATATATGCCGTCAATTCCGCAACAGGACAAATCAATCTCAAATTTTGAAATTGCTGCAGTAGATTCGTTTACAACCGTACAACGGTCAAAATCCGTTGTGTTTTCTCTCCTTAGTGATTTTGATAAATCATTATTCCACCAATTCAATAAGGAAAATACCGAGACTAAAAATATTATCGTTTTCATATTTTTATTTCAAAGTAAAAACAACAGGCATTCTATATACCACATTAACTTTCTTACCGTTTTGTTCACCGGGTTTCCAATCGGGCATCAGTTTTACAACACGTAACACTTCTTCGTCACATCCGCCATCAATTCCCCTGATTATTTTAACATCGGAAACGGAGCCGTCTTTCCAGACAATAAACGACACATAAACTTTTCCCTGAATGCCTGCACCTTTAGCCATTTCAGGATATTGCAGGTTCCTTGCAAGAAATTTTCGCAGGGCTACATAACCTCCCGGATACTCCGGTGGATTTTGTACAGGAGTATATATAACTATATTGCTATCTTCGGGTTCATCTTCAAATTCGGGAATGTTTTCCAGACCGTTTTCCGTTTCATCCGTAACCTCTGCCGAAAGATCATAGGGATCATCTTCAATTTCTTCTTCATCAGGAATTATTGTAATCGGTTTGATGATTTTTGGCTTAATCAACTCAATCTCCTTTTTCTTTTGAACGGTTACTTCGGAAGTTTCTTCATCAATTATTGCTTCACCGCGAAGCATCCAATCATCAATATCATAACAGCTTTCGGTTGTCCAATTAAAAGCCAAAAGAACAATCGAAAATGAAAATATCATTCCAATCCGGAAAAACATTCCGCGCTTTCGCTCAAGGTTTGCTTTTTTTGATTTTTTGCTTTTCATAGCATCGAATTTTTTATGATTAATAAAATTTAATTCAATATTATGATGCACAGGAATCCAAAATTCCATAAAAAGATTAGGGTCAAAATAAATTTTACCGGTTAAAGTGCTTTTGATTCGAATGCCAATTTTCAAGACAGGGTAGGAGTGAGGTCTTGAAGTGTCGGCAATATTTGTATTATATTTGTAGTTTTATATACTAAATCGGCATTAATGTTCCTCATCTTCAAAAACAGAGATAAAGAAAATCTTAAACGACTTTCGGATGAAAGCCTTGTTGAGGCTTTTGCAAAAAGCGGGAACAATATTTATTTCAATGAGATTTTTAATCGCTATACGCATCTCGTATTCGGCGTTTGCCTGAAATATCTTCAAAATGAAGATGATGCAAAGGATGCCGTAATGCAAATATTTGAAAATTTGATAACCGGTATTGATGAGCTAAAGATAAAAAACTTTAAAAGTTGGATTTTTACAGTTGCGAAAAATCATTGTTTAATGAAACTGAGAAAAGAAAAATCAGTTGCCAAAAATTTGGATAACTACAGGCTCTTATCGGAAGAAAAAATTGTGAAACTTTTACAGGAAATTCATCATTTTAGTGGTAACAATGGATATGATATTTACGATGAACTTGAAAAAGCAGTTAAAAAATTGAAAGATAAACAGCGTATATGCATTGAATTGTTATATTTACAAAATAAATCATATTCGGATATTTCGATAACTACCGGATATTCGGTAAAACAGGTGAAAAGTTTTGTGCAGAACGGGAAACGTAACATCAAAAATTATCTCGAAAAAAATGGAAAACTCAACAAATAAATATTTTAACCGGTCGGGATGCCTGACACTGGAAGCTCTCGAAAAATACAGTACGGGAGAAATGGAGAAGGATGATGATAAAATCGTACAAAAGCATCTTACTAAATGCGAACTTTGCCGTGATGCCTTGGTAGGATTGGAACTGATAAAAGACAAGGATAAACTGAATTCCATAATTTCGGAGATTAATGACAATCTGAATAAAACATTGGCAGATGATAAAAAGGCCGGAAAATCTACCGGAAACAAAATTTTCTATTACTCCGCAGCAGCAGTTATAATTGTATTGTTCGGTATATTCGGTTATTTGAAATTTTTGAAAAGCAAATACAGCAATAATATTGCAGAAAATCAGGTGATAAAGAAAATTGAAATGCCCGTTCCTAAAATGCCGGTTGCCGAGACATCTGAAAAACAAACCGGAGATACCAACAAAATTAATGTTGCCAAAGAAAAACTTCAATACATCACATTAAATCTGTCTGACACGGAACCGGAAGACTTTTTTGATGATGAATTGGAAATCTCCGAGGACTTTGAAACAACACAAATGAAAAATGAAAGAAAAACTACCGGTGAAGATGAAAGCTTTTTAATTGAAATGGTAATAATCAACGGTGAAGAGAATATTAAAAGCGGGCCTGCGGCACCTTCTTTTCATATTAAACCGGATAACGAAACTTCCGGCAACCGGAAAAATCCACCCAAAAGTAACAATAACACTAAAAAACCTAAAAATGAAAAGACAATCGCCCAATCAATGCCGCAGTTTCCGGGAGGAGAAAAGGGATTGCGGGAATATTTAATAAAAAACTTAAAATATCCCGTAAAAGCACGCAACAAAGGAATTGAAGGTAAAGTTTACATATCCTTTATCGTTGACAAAACAGGAAAAGTAACAAATGTTAGAATATTGAAAGGCATTGACCCCGGATGCGATGCCGAAGCAATAAGAATAATACGTGCGATTCCGCAATGGATTCCCGGTACCCAAAACGGAAATCCCGTAGATGTCGGATTTGTAATTCCCGTTTGTTTTAAATTGAACTGATTCCTTAGAGTTTATTATATGTTTCACAATTATTAATTACATATTTTATGTAACATATTTTATGTAACATATTTTATGTTGCATATTTTATGTAATTATATTATCTTTGCAGGCGAAAATAAAAAATAAGTAATATGAATCCTTTCACGGTAAGATATGATTCAGCCCATTTTTGCGATAGGAAAAAGGAGCTTGGAAAATTACGTGCAAATACGTCAAACGGCCTTAACACATTAATACACAGCCCAAGAAGGCTTGGTAAAACAGCACTTATTTATCATCTTTTTCATAATCTGGAGAGAAGTGGAAAATATGAAACATTGTTTGTTGACCTGTTTGCAACAACTAAAATGGAAGACCTGATAAAGGTTCTTTCGGAAAAGATACTTGAGAAATATCATAAAAAGAATTTTTTTGAAGGGATAACAAATATCCTTAAAGGGATAACAACAACTTTATCCATATCACAAGACGGTACTCCGGAACTCGGCATTCGATTAACGGAATCAAATAAGGTTAAAACATTGAATCAATTGTTGAACTATTTGGAAAACAGAAAAAAAAAGGTAGTGGTGGCATTTGACGAATTTCAGGAAGTTGTAAAATATCCTGAAAAGGCGGAAGCTGTTTTACGGACGGCAATTCAGCCCCTGTCAAATATTATATTCCTTTTTTCGGGGAGCACAAATCATTTGTTACAAGAGATGTTTTTAAGTCCCAAGCGACCGTTTTATCAAAGTACCGAAGTACTGGTTCTCGGAAAGATTGACAGGAAAATGTATTTCAATTTTATAAAAACAACATTTGAAAAAAACTCAAAATACATTGAAAAAGAAGGGGTTGACTATATCCTTGATTTCACCGAATGCTATACATATTACACTCAGGTGATTGCAAACCAGGTTTATTATCAAACGGAAGAGAAAATGACAGAGAAAGATGTAAGGATGATAGTTTCGGAATATCTCGAAAGCAAAAAAACCGACTACCAAAATCTCTTAAATCTGTTGCCGGAAAATCAAAAAAAACTGGCTATTTCCGTAGCTAATGAAGAAGTAGTCGGCAAGCCAACATCTATGGAGTTCATTATGAAACATAAACTTCCGTCAATATCATCCGTCGCACAAGCAATAAAAGCACTTACGGAAAAGGAAATTCTATATAAGGATACTGAAGGCTATTCCGTTTACGACCTCTTTTTCAAGAGATTCCTGCAAAGATATTATTCTCATAAATGAGGGTAGCCGGAGTTTATCAATTACTTCTCCGCAACTCTTTCGTGGAAAGCAGTCCGCAAGCGGCTTCAATATCCTGTCCGCGCGAAGCACGCAAAGTGGTTCTGATGCCCTTTTTATTCAAAGCATCCATAAATTCGCGTATCGTTTCATCGTCGGGAGAATAAAAGGATGAGCCGGGAATAGGATGAAAGCGGATAAGGTTTATCCTGCATCGTATCCCGTTGAGAATCCTTGCAAGTTGTTTTATATGCTTCGGGCTGTGATTCATATTTTTGAAAACAATGTATTCAAATGAAATCCTTCTTTGTCCGCCGATGTCAAATTTTCTGATTACATCCAACACTTTTTCGATGGGATAATTATTTTGTACAGGCATCAGCAACCTGCGTTCATCGTCAAAAGGAGTATGAAGACTTACAGCAAGATGGCATTCACTATCCTTAAGAAATCTCTCCATAGCAGGGATAACTCCTATTGTTGAAACCGTTATTCTGCGTGGACTCATTGCAAAGCCCCAATCGGATGTCAATATTTCAAGACTTTGAATAACATTCTCATAATTATCAAACGGCTCACCCATTCCCATATAAACGATGTTTGTGAGCGAATCCTTTTCCGGCAGACTTCTGATTTGGTTTAAAATTTCTCCGGCGGTGAGATTTCCCTGAAAGCCCTGCATTCCTGTCATACAAAAGCGACATCCCATCCTGCAGCCTACCTGCGACGAAACACACAATGTTGCTCTTGACTTTTCCGGAATATAAGCAGCCTCCACAAAACGATTGTTTTCAACGGGATAAAGATATTTTTTTGTCCCGTCCGCTGATTCGGAAACCTTATCCGGTGGTGTTAAGCCCAATACATAGTTTTCCGACAGCGCGGCTCTTGCCTTTTTTGACAGGTTGGTCATCTCGTCAATGGAAGAAATATCCTTTTTATACAACCATTGACAAATCTGTTTTGCCGTAAACTTCGGCAGACCTTGATTTGTAACAATTTCCCGTATCTGTGATAATGTTTTCCCGAACAGAGGTTCTTTCATCTTTTATCATTTTATTTTGCAAAGATAAGCTAATATCACATTTCGACTTCGCTCAGAGTGACATACAATCTATCCGAACCCGATTTCTTTCAATATACGGTTACCTGAACCATAAAACAATCTGTTTATCATTTCTTCCCTAAAATGTTGTATCTTTGTGTTTGATTTAAAAAACTTGCATTATGAAATTACTTGTTGCGATAGATTTTTCACCGGCTACCGAAAAGATAATGGAAAGTGTTAAGGCGTTGGTTTGCAAATTGGATTCAAAAGTTTGGCTGTTGCACGTTGCTATGCCCGACCCCGATTTTGTGGGGTATGAGGTGGGGCCGGACACGGAAAGGGAGTTCGTTGCCAAAAAATTTCAGGAAGAACACAGGAAAATACATGAATTGGCGGATGAACTCAAAAAGGCCGGAATTGATGTAACCCCTCTACTGGTTCAGGGTGCAACAGTGGAAACCATTTTGGAGAAAGCGGAGGAATTGAATGTTGATGCCATTATTACGGGTTCTCACGGAAAAGGCGCTGTTTACAGACTATTGGTCGGGAGTGTCAGCGAAGCTTTGTTGCATAAATCACGGATTCCGTTGGTGATAATTCCCGTAAAAGAAGATTAAAGGAAATGAAATTGCCAATTGCAAATCAAAAATATTTTATTCCCCGAATTTTTTTGCCGCATAGCTGCCCAAATAGTAAAACGTCAGTAACGGAATGATTCCGAATTTGACAAACATTTCCGATTGATTGAAGTAATAGACCGCAGTCAGCAAAACAGCCATAAAAATAATGATAATAATGTCAAATGTTACCTTTTTCATCTGTTTGAATTTTATTAATACATTGATTTTTAATCATTTATTGATGTCACTAATGAATATTTCATTTTCATTTAAACAACGCGGAGTTTGGCAATAAAGGACATTTTAAGATCGCACTCACTATACAAAAGCCGGAATCCCGGTTATATCCATTCCCGTAATCAAAAGATGAATATCATGCGTTCCTTCATAGGTTATCACCGATTCCAGATTCATCATGTGCCGCATAATCGGGAAATCGCCGGTAATACCCATTGCACCCAGCATCTGACGCGAGTCTCTTGCTATTTTCAATGCCGTTTCCACATTATTGCGTTTAGCCAATGAAATCTGTGCAGGAGTTGCTTTATCTTCATTCCGCAACACACCAAGTCTCCAGACAAGAAGTTGCGCTTTAGTTATTTCGGTAAGCATCTCGGCAAGTTTTTTTTGCTGAAGCTGAAAAGAGGCTATCGGTTTATCGAATTGTTTCCTCTCAAGCGAATAAGCAAGAGCCGTGTTATAGCAATCCATTGCAGCTCCGACTGCACCCCATGCAATTCCGTATCTTGCCGAATTA
>JALSSR010000246.1 GCA_026984135.1 Bacteroidales bacterium | reverse complement strand
TGGAGATTATCTCTGTGTGAAACCCTCCGTTTTGAGCCCAGAATTTGGCACTGTTCGAAGCGGCGGCAACAACGGAACTCTCCTCTATTACCATTGGAATATGATATATTTTACCGTCAATTATAAAGTTGGGTGCTATTCCGTACGGTATAAAATAGTTTGTCAATGTGTTTTCGCTGAACTCGTCAAAGAGTTTTTGCTTTTTGCCGTCGGGATGATGGTAGCTTTTTAGTTCTTTAAGATAGCCCTTCGGGTCTTTAAAATGCCGGCTGATGGCTTGTAATTTCTCATCCTTGCTGAGTTTTGAAAAACTCCTTATAATTTCCTTTTGCTTCACAAATAAAAGATTTTCTTGCTAATTGAAACTCCTGACAATTCAGGATACGGGAGGCAAAAGTAGTAAAAAAAATAAAAGCATCTTTTTTATTGAGTTTACAAGTATGTGAAAAACCCGTATATGCTTGCTAATCTGTTTTTAAAAATTGAAAACAAAAGTAAAAAATTGATTAAGTAATTGATTAGTGAAAAGGATAAATTACGAAGTTAACATCTTCTCAACAGCTTCCCATAGCCTGTCGGCCGATTTCTGCCATGTGAATAGTTTTGCCCTTTCAGTTCCCTTTTCTGTCAATGACTTTCGTAGTTTTTCATCCGTTGATATTTGAGACATTGCCCGGGCTATTGATTCAACCGAAAAAGGGTCAATAATGAGCGCGGCATCTCCCGCAACTTCCGGCATTGATGTCACATTTGATGTTATCACGGGTGTCCCGGCATAAAAAGCTTCAACAATAGGTATTCCGAAACCTTCAAAATAGGAGACATAAGTGAGTGCCAGTGCCGACCCGACAACTTTTGTCAGTTCGTCAAGGCCAAGCCTTCCCGAAAAGATAACGTCATTTCCGAAACCCATATTTTCGTAAGCCGTTTTTATCTCATCTGTCCAGTATTGCTTTTCTCCAACTATCAACAACTTTGTGTTGTCGTTATTCGTTTTTTTGAATAGGTCGAAAGCTTTAAAAAGATTAACCAAATTCTTTCGCGGATGCAAAGCTCCCACAAATACGAAATACGGATTGGCTTCGGTATAACTCTCGCGTATCTTTGTTTTTTCCGGGTCTCCGACAGGTTTGAACATCGGATTCGCACCGTTATAAACAACATCAATTTTATCCGGCGAAACACCGTAGCGTTCTGCAATATCTTTTTTGGAATATTCCGAAACAGTGGCAACTCTTTTGGCTTTCCTTGCATATTTCGGGAAATAATATCTGAAATGATTTCTTGCTGCCCACGGCAAATCCTTGGGATAGTACTCAAAATTCAAATCGTGAATAACGGCAAGCGAAGGGACATTAGTCGAAAGCGACAGATAACCGTCCGGTGAAATAAAAATATCGGCTTTTGTCTTTTTCAAAATATAAGGTATCGAATGCTCAAACCATAAATAAAACAAAACAGGATGCCTTGCGGGAGGCCCGATAACAACAGGAGTTATGTTGTCGGAAAAAATAAAACTCTCATCATATTTGCGGTCGAAAATAAAAATAAATTCGTGTTCCGGATGCTGTTGAGTAATCCTTTTTAAGGTTTCATAACTGAACCAGCCGATACCTTCGAGTTTATTCTTCAACAGAAGTCTGGTGTTTACCGCAATTTTCATCTTTGTAATTGAAATAATTCTAACTTTGCCGCAAATATCCGAAAAAATTAATGAAGGCATTAATAAAAAAAACACTTCAGCGTATTTTGGGGTTTGATAATTATCTGTTTATCTTCTCCCTTTTTACTATTTACACCCTGCGGTGGAATAAAAACGAAAAAGATTTTCTTTTTTTCCTTAAGCAAATACCCAACGAGGGAATAGTGCTTGATATAGGAGCAAACATAGGTATAATGACGGCGCATCTGTCGCGAAAATTAAATAAGGCAAAGATTTTTGCTTTCGAGCCGGTGCCTAATAATTTGAAAGCATTGCAACGTATAATCCGTTTTTTTCATCTTAATAATGTAACTGTTATGGATTTTGCCCTTGGCAGTGAGGAAGGTACCGTTGAGATGGTGATGCCCGTAGTTGACTCCGTGAAAATGCAGGGATTAAGCCATGTGGTTCACGATAGTATTGAGGAGTTTAATGAAGGAACGAAATATAATGTGCCTGTAAAAAAACTTGACAATTTGAAGGAACTGAATGGGAGCGGGAAAAGGATTACTGCTGTTAAAATGGATGTGGAAAATTTTGAGTTTTTTGTTTTGGATGGCGGTAAAGAGCTGATTAAAAGGTATAAACCATTGATTTATACCGAACTTTGGGAAAATGAAAACAGGTATAAATGTATAAAACTGGTTAAGGACTTGGGCTATGACATAAAAATTTTACAGGACGGAACACTTGTTGATTTTGAGTCGAAAGTTCATAACACTCAAAATTTCTTTTTTATACCCGGAACTAATTAACTTGCTTATTGGAAATAGAACTGTATGCGTAAAAAATTCCTGACAAACCTTGCATTGTTGATGTTTCTTAACCTTTTGGTCAAGCCTTTCTATGTTTTGGGCGTTGACAGATCGGTTCAAAATGCAGTTGGAGCGGAACAATACGGATTTTATTTTTCCATTCTTAATTTCTCATTTTTGTTCAATATTCTGCTGGATATGGGAATAACAAATTTTAACAACAGGAATATTGCACAAAATAATCATCTGTTAAATAAACACTTTTCCGGTATCGTTATTTTGCGGTTTATACTTGCCGGCATCTATGCCGTTGTCACTTTCGGTATCGGATTCATCATCGGATACGACAAGTCACAATTATACTTACTGTCGTGGGTTGTTTTAAATCAGTTTCTGCTTTCATTCATTCTTTATTTACGATCGAATATTTCCGGCTTGCTGCTTTTTAAGACCGATAGTATGCTGTCCGTTCTTGACAGGTTGCTGATGATACTCTTTATCAGTATTTTACTTTGGGGAAATGTCACGGAGGCAAAGTTCAGAATTGAATGGTTTGTTTATGCTCAAACCGTTGCATACGGATTAACGGCTTTAACGGCTCTTTCAATTGTAATGCATAAGGCTTCCTTTAAACGGCTGAACTGGAATTTTCCGTTTTTGGTAATGATAATAAAAAAAAGTCTTCCTTATGCTTTGCTTATTCTCTTGATGATGATGTATAACAGAATTGATACCGTATTCATTGAGAGGTTGTTGCCGGGAGATATGGGAAGCCGTCAAGCGGGAGTTTATGCACAGGCTTACAGATTGCTTGATGCAACAAATATGATAGCATTTTTGTTTGCAGTACTGCTTTTGCCCATATTTTCAAAGATGCTGAAAACAAAAGAATCGGTTGAAAAGATGGTGAAACTTTCATTCTCACTTTTATTTACTATTAGTGTGATTGTGGCGTTCAGTTCCTACTTTTATAGTTTTGAGGTGATGAACTGGCTGTATCCCAGGCATGACATTGAAACCGTCGGTGAATACACTTTAAGGATTCAACAGTCGGCAAAAGCATTCAGTCTTCTGATGTTTGCTTTTATTGCCATATCAACATCTTATGTCTTCGGGACCTTGCTAACGGCAAACGGAAGTCTGAAACAACTCAATATTATTGCCGGAATTAGTGTGTTAGTGAGTTTTACGGTTAATTATCTGCTGATACCCAAGCTTTTATCTGTAGGGTCAGCCTATGCAAGTCTGAGTGCTCAATTCCTGAATGCCGGAGCGCAGGTTGTTGTGGCTATAATTATTTTCAGATTAAAACCGGACTGGAAATTTATTTCCGTGCTTTTGGTTTTTGTGGCCGGAGTGATGCTTGCAGGATATTTCTCAAGATATTTGCATTATGACTGGAAAGTCAACCTGGTAATAATGATTATCGCATCAGGTATTCTTGCAATACTCTTAAGGCTATTGCATATAAAAGAGTTTGTAAGGATAATAAAAGAGGAGAAAAATTGATATGATACAGCAATCTGAATGCGAATATCCTTTCAGCATGTTTTAATCTAAATAAAAAAGTAGCCTAAAATAACGGCAATAACAAGAGCCGGGATCATATTCAATATTTTTATATTTTTGATTTCCAGAATATTAATACCAAGACCGATAAGCAGTAATCCGCCGACGGCAGTCAGTTCATTTATAACAGGATCGGTAAGGAGACCTGCCAAAGAGCCGGCAAAAATAGTAAGTCCACCCTGATAGATAATCAGGGGAATAACCGAAAAGATAACGCCGATGCCGAGAGATGCCGCAAGAATAATTGAAGAGAACGTATCCAGCATTGATTTGGCAAGCAGCAAGTTCGGTTCACCGCCAAGCCCTTCTTCAAAAGCACCGAGTATTGTCATAGAGCCCATACAGAACATCAAAAAGGAAGTTACGAAACCTTCGGAGAATTTTTCATTTTTCGATTTGATTCTTTTTTTAAGCCATTCACCGAATCTTGTAACAGCCTTATCAATATCAATAAGTTCACCTATGATTGAACCTATAACAATGCTGAAGATCATTATGAGAAAGTTGGAAGTTTTGGCGGCCATATTTATTCCGAGGAATAGTGTAAAGAGTCCGATTCCCTGAAAAACGATATGAGTCAGGTTTTTAGGCAGCCTGGAATGAATAAGAAGTCCTAATAGACTTCCCAGTATTACAGCTCCCGCATTTATAAGAGTTCCTACCATTAAAACAATTTTTCCTGATCTCTTGTTTTAAACTTCCCGAGGTGTTTGTAAGCCAGATCCGTAGCTTCTCTTCCGCGGGGTGTTCTCATAAGATATCCTTCCTGAATAAGAAAAGGTTCATAAACTTCCTCAATTGTTCCGGGATCTTCTCCGACGGCTGTGGCGATGGTTGTCAGTCCGACCGGTCCGCCTTTGAACTTTTCGATTATTGCAGAGAGTATTTTATTGTCCATCTCATCAAGTCCGTGCTTGTCAACATTGAGAGCCGAAAGGCCGTAATGAGAGATTTCAAGGTTTATCCTACCCGTTCCTTTTATTTGAGCAAAATCACGCACCCTTCTCAAAAGCAAGTTTGCAATACGTGGAGTTCCGCGGCTACGACGGGCTATTTCAACGGCGGCATCATCATCAATTTCCACTTTCAAAATCATAGCCGACCGTTTTACTATTCCAGTCAATGTTTCGGCATCATAATATGAGAGTCTGGAATTTATTCCGAATCTTGAGCGAAGAGGAGCCGTCAGAAGGCCGGAGCGCGTTGTAGCTCCAATGAGTGTGAAGGGTGCAAGGGTTATCTGAACGCTGCGTGCATTGGGGCCTGTCTCAATCATTATGTCAATCTTGTAATCCTCCATTGCAGAGTAAAGATACTCTTCCACAACCGGACTCAGCCTGTGAATCTCGTCAATGAACAGAACATCATTTTCTTCAAGGTTTGTAAGAAGTCCGGCAAGGTCGCCGGGTTTATCAAGTACCGGCCCCGAAGATATTTTAATTCCCACATTCAACTCATTGGCAATGATGTGCGAAAGTGTTGTCTTACCCAACCCGGGAGGCCCGTGAAGCAATACGTGGTCAAGGGATTCTTCCCTCAACTTGGCAGCCTCAACAAAAACCTTAAGGTTTTCGACAACCTTTTTCTGCCCTGCAAAATCATCAAAGGCGACAGGCCGTAAAACCTTTTCTATCTCCTTCTCCGTATTTGTCAGATAATCGCCGGTAGCATCCAGATTTTCGTTCATTACCGTTTTTTTGTTGTGGCAAAAATAGATAAAATTCAGATTGTTTTATGATAAATATTTTTGACAAAGATTCGGATACGTATAAGAATTGAAATTGGTGTTTGAAATTATATTTGAGTGATTATTTGTTAATCAATCCTTTGATTTTTAGATATGTATCCCTGTTACTCGGGCGTAAATTCATATCCACTACATTACCATCGGCATCAATAAGAAGATAGTGAGGGAATCCGTTAACGGCCAGTGCTTTACTCAGGTATTTACTTTGTTTGCGATCAGCATAGTATTGCTGTCCTCCCAATTGCCATTCGGTCAATAATCCCTTCCATGTTTCTTTCCGGGAATTGAAGCAGATATATACGAAAGCAACTTGCGAAGTATCTAACTTTGCCATTAGTTTTTTTGAATACGGCATTTCTGCGCGGCAGGGTGAACAGGCTGTTTCCCAGCAATCGAGATATATTACTTTGCCTTTGTTCTTTTCAATTATCCGGTTATATATTTTTTTCGCCGGTGTTTCTTTCAAATCATCCAATATTGCCTGAGATGCTATTTCGGGTTTTATACATTTGTATTTTACCTCATTATAATATGCCAAAAGCGGCTCCCTGAGATATGGTTTTGTAATATATTTATCAAAAATATCCCTGTTTTTCTCAAAAAAGCGATAGTTCATTCCTTGCAGTTTCTGTCCGTAAATATTACATAATGACAATTGTAAAAGCAATGTGTCTTTTGTTATTTCAGGAATGTACCTCAACTGTTCGACAGAAAAATCCACATCATAAATTGTCCTTTTCTTATTGTTTTTAATTGTGTCTCTCGCCTTTCCTTCACTTCTTAATTTTTCCTTTAAATGTTTATCCACATATCCTGCAACATAGCTATTTGCAATTGAAGATACTGAAGGGCAAATGATATCACTTTCGGTAAATTTTATATTTTCAAAATAATCATAGTATGAAGGATTGACAACGTCATCCTTGTTTAAACCGTTATATTTGGCATGCCAATATGGATATAATGAAAGATCTGATATACAATTGCTTAGAGATGAAATGTTAACATATCTTTTAAATTCTTCAGGCGGGTGGTATAAACTGTCGAATGATATAAAACGTTTGTGATTTTCTTTGCGTAAACTGTCGGCGTAATGCTTCATTTCTTCTGGTGTACATCTTTTCTGGAACTCCATAAATTTTGTGTAATCACTCATTCGCATTTTTGAACCTGTATAAAATTTATTAAGCAGTTTGTTCAACTTTAAAGTATCTCCCGAATAAGTCAAATTATTGAAAAACTTTTCTTCATCATTATAATATTTTCCGTCAACTGTAAGAAACAGACTGTCGCCGGGATGAACAAAAACGGAAAATAGTTTGAGATACTTAATCAATATATTATTGGGATGATAAAGATCAATAACAAAACGGAATATGCTGTCTTTGGGATTAACACCGGAGTAATCAATTATTTGACGTGCAGTAGCAATGTCATCAATAATAAACATCAAAACCGGGTCTTCATCGGGCGGGTTTATTATCTTTCCCGCTATTACTGTTCTTACAGGATTTGAGAATAGAGGCTTTTTTTCCGTTTTATTCTTGTTTGAGCAACCGTTTAAAACAGAATAAACTATTATCACCCAAATGACTTTTACAAAATGTTTCATGACAAATGAGTTTTGTTAAAGTATTAACGGCTTGTAGTCTGTTTTATTTTGTTTTCATCAATAACTTTATCCCTTGGGATTTCTAATTTTTTTAAACGGTTGCGATTTGTAAAAATTCCAAAGCAAAATAGTAAACAGGCCATCATAGCTAATATGTCAAAAAAATGCCTACCTTTGCAACCTAAGGTAACGAAGTGAATAAAAACAAAAAAATGAGATATTTTAATACATCGGGACCCAATATCCCTTCTCAGCACTACACCCTTCAAAGGGAAGCCATAATCAAACAAGGGCTTGAACTCGTCCGGAACGAACGCTACTTTACGATATGGGCTCCCCGCCAAACGGGTAAAAGCACCTAT
>JALSSR010000245.1 GCA_026984135.1 Bacteroidales bacterium | reverse complement strand
CAAGTTGAAAGCAATAACCCGTAAGGTCGGCGAAGGCAAGTGGGCAGAGTCCCGGCGGGTTTGAGGTAGCCCGAGTACAACTGCTTCCCTGCGGGTTTAATGGGTCGGAACAACAGACATTATCACACTCCAGCCTGCTCTGTTCTGCGGATTATCTCATCCTGCAACTCATCCGTAAGGTCAACAAAATAATCGCTGTATCCTGCAACCCGTACAATCAGGTCACGGTAGTTTTCGGGATGTTTTTTTGCTTTTTTCAATGTCTCGGCGGTTACCACGTTAAACTGAATGTGGTGGCCGTCCATCCTGAAGTAAGAACGTATCAGGTGCATCACCTTTTCGATACCCTGCTCATTATCAAGGAATGAGGGAGTAAATTTCTGATTCAGCAACGTTCCGCCGGTTCTGAGATGGTCAATCTTTGCAGCAGATTTTATAACTGCCGTGGGCCCGTTCCTGTCGGCACCCTGCACCGGCGAGATGCCTTCCGACAACGGAACTTTTGCCTTGCGTCCGTCGGGCATTGCTCCAATCACACTCCCGAAATAGACGTGGCAAGTCGTAGGTAAAAGGTTTATACGGTGATAACCTCCTTTTGCCGTCGGTCTTCCGTTAACGGCATCGTAATAAATCTCAAAAACTTCCCGCGTGATATCATCGGCATAATCGTCGTCATTACCGTATTTGGGTGTTTCGTCCACAAGTATCTTCCTGAACTCACCGTAATCCTCAAAATTCCTGCTCATCGCCTCCAGCATACCTTTCATCGAAACGGTCTTTTTCTCAAATACGTGATACTTTAATGCAGCCAGCTCATCGGTTATACTTCCCAGTCCGACACCCTGAATGTAGCTTGTGTTGTACCTTGCTCCTCCGTTGTTGTAATCCTTTCCGTTGGCTATACAGTCGTCAATAAGAATCGAAAGGAATGGTACCGGCATATAGTTGGCAAAAATCCTGTCAATAATATTATTTCCTTTGATCTTGATATCAAGAAAATAGTTCATCTGTTTTTTAAAGGCCGACATCAACTCGTCAAAAGATTCGAATTTCACCGGGTCACCCGTTTTAAGTCCGATTTCCTTTCCCGTACGGGGATCAATGCCGTTGTTTAGTGTTATTTCAAGCACTTTGGGGATGTTGAAATATCCCGTGAGTATGTATGCTTCCTTTCCGAAGGCTCCCGTTTCGACACAACCGCTTGCACCGCCGTTTCTGGCATCTTCAATGGTTTTGCCAACGCGTATCATCTCCTGAATGATGGCATCGGTATTGAAAACCGACGGCTGGCCGTAGCCCGTTTTGAGTATCTTTAAAGTACGTTTAATGAATTGGTCGGGATTTTTTTTGCTAACCTGAATCATTGAACTTGGTTGCAACAATCTCATCTCCTCAATGACATCCAACAGCAGGTATGTAACCTCATTGACCGCATCCGAGCCGTCCCGCTTCACCCCGCCGAGATTTATCAGGGCAAAGTCGGTGTAGGTGTTGCTCTCTTTGGCCGTAACACCGATTTTCGGCGGTGCCGGATGATTGTTGAACTTTATCCAGAACGACTGAAGTATCTCCTTTGCACGCTCCTTTGTAAGAGTGCCTTCTGCAAGCCCCTTTTTGTAAAAGGGAAGCAAATGTTGGTCAAGACGTCCCGGATTAAACGAATCCCAGGGATTTACTTCCGTGATAACACCTACGTGGACAAACCAGTAATATTGCAGTGCTTCCCAAAATGTTTCGGGTTTGTTTGCTGGTACACGGTCGCAGATTGCAGCCATCCGTTCCAGCTCTTCTTTACGTCCGGCTTCGGTTTCCTCAACGGATAGCTCCCTCAACTTCTTTGCATGTCGTTGTGCAAAGGTTATCAGCGATTGTGCCGCAATCTTCATTGCTTTTAACTCCTCCCTCTTGTCAAAAGCTTCGCTGTCCTCAAAGAAATCAAGGGATTCGATTCTGCTGTCAATCTCCTTAATAATATCGTTGAATCCTGTTTTGTAGATCTTATCGCCAAGTACCGTATGTCCCGGTGCCCGCTGCTCCTGAAATTCGGTAAAAACACCGGCCTCATAAGCATCTTTCCACTCCTGCGGCAACTCGGAAAACAGTTTATCCCTGACGGTCTTCCCTTTCCAAAACGGAATGATCTCCTCTTTGTAAATACGCTTTGTCTCCTCATCCGAAGAGAAAGATATTTTTTTTCTTGTATCTAAAATATCCAAATCATCTACGGAATGGAGCGTGATTTCGGGATATGTGGGTGTGGCCTGAGGCTCGGGACCCCGCTCGCCCACTATCAGCTCACCGTCGTTAATATGTATCTTCTTGTTTGTCAATATATGCCTGAAAGTCATTGCCCTCTTTACGGGAATACTGACTTTTTGAGCTTCGTCGCTTTTATAAAACTGCGTTACAAGCTGCGCACGTTCGGTTGAGATAAACGGCTTTGTGCTTGTACTCAGTTCTCTTAATTTTGATATTCTTTCATTCATTTTTTTCTGTTTTTTTATTTATCCGATATTCTAACTCTGCAAGGTTCTTCTATCCCGCAAGCTTTCGCGCAAACCTCCGGCTATAATCCTGCAAGGTTCTTCTATCCCACAGGCTTTCGCGCAAACCTCCGGCTATAATCCTGCAAGGTTCTTCTATCCCACAGGCTTTCGCGCAAACCTTTCGCTGCAATCCTGCAAGGTTTTCCTCTCCCGCAGGCTTACGCGCAAACCTCCGGCTATAATCCTGCAAGGTTCTCCTCTCCCGCAGGCTTTCGCGCAAACCTTTCGCCGCAATCCTGCAAGGTTCTTCTATCCCGCAGGCTTTCAAGCAAACCTTTCGCTGCAATCCTGCAAGGTTCTTCTATCCCGCAGGCTTCCGCGCAAACCTTTCGCCGCAATCCTGCAAGGTTCTTCTATCCCGCAGGCTTTCGCGCAAACCTTTCGCCGCAATCCTGCAAGGTTCTTCTATCCCGCAGGCTTTCGCGCAAACCTTACAGGATTAGCCTCCTACTTTTACGGGAAATCCGGCTTCTTCAAAGAACGTTTTGTGCCGTGCTATTTCGTTGTCAGTCAACTCTTTTGCACCTTTCATCATATATTTTAATCCGTATTTGGCATACTTCCCTTCCGCTATACGGTGATAGGGCAAAAGATTGATTTCCGGTTTGTTTTCATACCTTGACAGAAAACCCTTAATCCCGGCGATATTGCCTTCCGTTGCCGTGATACCCGGAATCAGGGGGATACGGACAACCACATTTGCTCCTTTGGTAAGAAGATAATCGAGGTTTTCAAGTATCTCCGTATTGGAAACTCCGGTATATTTCAAATGTTCAACGTCATCAATCAGTTTCAAATCGTACAGAAACAAACCGGCTGCGTCTGCCACCTTCTCAATGAGCTCCGGACTTGCATAACCCGTTGTATCAACGGCTGTGTGAATGCCCGCCTCCCGGCATATTTGGAGCATCTCCGTAAGAAAAAGGGATTGCGACAGAGGCTCTCCTCCGGAAAAGGTAACTCCCCCACCCGACTCATCATAAAAAAGCCTGTCCTTCTCAATCTCCGCAAGCAATCCGGCGGCGGAATACTCGCTTCCCATCTGCTTTCCGTTAAGCACCTGCTTCCCGAATCGCCTGCTCTCCGGATTATGACACCACCAACACGACAAGGGACACCCTTTCATAAAAACCGTTGTCCTGATACCCGGTCCGTCATTGACCGAAAAACGCTGTATGTTAAATATGATACCCATTCCCATATTATTATCCCCTTTATGAATATTATAAAAAATTATCCGGGATCAAATGTTTATTCTAATTTTTATAATCCACATCTTTTGGAGACTATGCCTTTTAACTATTTGTACCTTTTGTTGGTGTTGTCACATTATGCCTTTTGTTGGTGTTGTCACCAACAAAATAAATCCGGCAAAAGATATTGGCAAAGGCATTCCAAAAAGCAGAGAGGGAAACGTATCACCATATCCAGCACTCGAAGAGTTTGCGGCCGGAGTGATCGTAAAGTTTGATATTTGTGAATATAAATTCCATTTGCTTAAAAAGCGAACAAATTTCAACGGTGCAAAGATAACTGTTTTTTATCGGTTTTCGCAATAAATTTTAATACTTAATAACGGGAGATGTCTTTGTGTTTTTCTTTGAGACCTCTTTGTGTAACTTTGTGAAACAGCTATAACACAGAGTATCGCAAAGAATACACTAAGTTGCACAAAGATATGGAACCTCAAAGCGACCAACTTCATATTATATTCCAAACATTCTTTCAGCCGTCCGCATCCATTTTCATTGTCATGAAAAAGCAAAAACGGATTATGGATACCGCTCTTTAGCATCAAATAAAGGGCTTGTCCTCCGTAGCCCGAAGGGCAAAGGGGGATTTTAGTGGATGCTGTTCCTTCCTTCCAATCAAAGGTTAGCTTCAAAAAAATGCAAAGCGATGTAATAGTTTTAGTGGATGCTGCTCCTTCCTTCCAATCAAAGTTACCGATGGTAACGGAGATAGGTTTACTATTGTGTTTTAGTGGATGCTGCTCCTTCCTTCCAATCAAAGTCTATATAAAGGGACAATAGTTCCTAAAGATGTGTTTTAGTGGATGCTGTTCCTTCCTTCCAATCAAAGGAAAAAAATATTCAAAATACTTTAAAACAATTAAGTTTTAGTGGATGCTGTTCCTTCCTTCCAATCAAAGTGTAAATAATCAATTAAAAAACCTTCCAAATGCGTTTTAGTGGATGCTGTTCCTTCCTTCCAACCAAAGAAAAAAGAAAAGGGAAGAGGACATAAAGAAAAGGTTTTAGTGGATGCTGTTCCTTCCTTCCAACCAAAGGTATGTTTAAAAATTCCGTCGTAATAATTTACAAGTTTTAGTGGATGCTGTTCCTTCCTTCCAACCAAAGCAAACCAGATAGCGTAGATACTTATGCCGCAGAGTTTTAGTGGATGCTGTTCCTTCCTTCCAACCAAAGGCCCCATCAACACCGGTTCAAGTGATTCCATGTTTTAGTGGATGCTGTTCCTTCCTTCCAACCAAAGAAACCATCAAGTGGGGATTCATTGAGTGGATTATGTTTTAGTGGATGCTGTTCCTTCCTTCCAACCAAAGGATTGTCTCCGAAAGAGGTAATTGAGTATTTTTTGTTTTAGTGGATGCTGTTCCTTCCTTCCAACCAAAGCAGATACTACAACAATCTTAGAAGCACATGGTCAGTTTTAGTGGATGCTGTTCCTTCCTTCCAACCAAAGTCATTGTAAACTCAGTATTGCCCGTTTTGTCAGGTTTTAGTGGATGCTGTTCCTTCCTTCCAACCAAAGTCACTACAATTATAAAGGTAAGAGCTATGCCTTTGTTTTAGTGGATGCTGTTCCTTCCTTCCAACCAAAGCTAGAGCTTAAAGTTAACAATACCGCCAACGTTGTTTTAGTGGATGCTGTTCCTTCTTTCCAATCAAAGTCTATTTTTTTGTAATAAACTCAAAATCTTCCTCTTACATAATTATTTTCTGTTCTCTCAAAGCCATATTATGCATTTGTCAACATTTTCCGTGTTTTTCACTTTATTGTTTTACTCCACAAAACTACTATTAATTTCAATATGTCAAAGAACTATCATTCAATCAATTAACGACTATTTATTATAGTTTAAGCGTCATTTCCACCGGTAAACATTCCCGAAACCCAAAGCGGTTGCCTCGCCCATACGGAAAAGACGGGGAAGCCGCAGGTTGGTTTCAAAAACAATGTCATAGGCTTGCCTTTTGGCTCCTTTGAAAACGGTATAGGGTTTGGGCAGCCGTTTTACGCGTAGTACATTTGCCACTATCTCCCGCTCCGCACGGTCGTGCCTGTAGCCGAGGTGATTGAAAAAGGGGAAAAAGTTGGCCACAAGATAATCAGCCAGTATTTTACTAACCGACTCTGTGTCAAGCTGTTGACTCAATTCCCTTTGTTTTTCGCGGTTTACCAAAAAACGGGCTGTTTTAAAGGTTTGTAACACCGGCAAAAACCCCAAAGTGTATAGCTCTTTTTGCGTTAACAGGTTTGCCGGCTTCAAACCGTTTTTTTTGCGATGGAGCTTCCACCATATTTTCAAAGCGGTAATCTCCGGCTCGCCGTAAGCTCTGACCGAAAGGGTACCGTCGTCAATGCCGAATTGTATGCCCGAGTATTTATGCGAGCGGTTATGAAACAACGACAAAGGATCGGAAATGCCTTTAAAAGCTTTTTCGTTCTCCTCTATCAATTTAAAACTATCCGCCATAAACGCCGGCAAGTCGCCACGCCTCACCGGAAGATCATAAAGGGTGTATTGGAGGATTTTTATGTGCGGGGGCACAGGATTCCAGGTCATTGTTTATTGTTTTATGTTAATTCGTTAAACCAGTTATCGGCAATTTCTTTTCCTAACCAATGTTCAATTTTTTTCCAATTGGCTTTATCCTTCCTTTTCCACTTTTTAGGTTCTCTTTTCATATTATTTTGTACGCAAATTTTTAAAGCCTCTTGATAATCCGAAATATTTTTATTCGGCTGATATTTTTTCAGTATTTTTAAGTATTTGCTTATTTCATTCAGGTATTGACAATCTTTTAAAATGTTTTCCAATCCATTTTCTTTAATTTCTTGTTCAAGTTTTTGTCTTTTTTCTTCAATTCTCTTTTTTTCTTCTTCTTCTTTGTTTTTTATCTCTTGCAGTAATTTTTCTTGTCTTTCTTCTTCTTCTTTTCTTTTACGTTCTTCTTCTTTTTTCCTAGCTTTTTCGTCAGCCTTTTGTCTTGCTAATTTTTCCTTTTTTGCCTGTTCAGGGTCTTCACTAAACTGCCCATAACCCACATTGGTTTTGGCGCCTATGCCAAAATCTTTTAATATTTGTTTGAAAAGTTCTTTTTTCTGATCGCCAGAAAGCAAAACATTATCGTCTTCGTCCGTAAAATCGTGTAGGCGGAAGTTAAATTGAAAAGTAACTTGCGGCAGGATTTTAAGGAATTGCAAGGGAACAGGGTTTTTTAACGGGTCTTTGTGTGGGGTTATGTAGTCGTTTGCAAGGAATTTTCCATTTTCATTATTAGTATCTACGGGGAAAGCGTCGAAAAAGATGTCGCGTTGGTAAACTGCAATATCTTTATCTTCAATATTTTTGCCTTCAAAGATATTTTGTTCCAAAGCGGAAATTTGTTTGTCTGTCCAATCTTTTTTGGTTATTTCTTTCAATAATTCTTTTATATATTGACTTGCCCGAAATTTTATTTTTTTCTTTATCTCTTTTTTTGAACAATCCAGCTTTTTACAATCGATAATATTCCAATCTTTATCATATGAAACTACGGCTTTTTCAAAAGCACTACGTAAAACTCCTTTTACGGATGAGCCGGGGATGAGGGGTAATCCGGTGGTGTAGTCGAAGTAGAAGCCTAGTTTGAGTTCGTTTTGTACCAAATTTTTGTTATTGCTGTCTTTATACTTACTTCCAATTTCGTGAATATATCCGGAACCGATAAGTAAACCCGGATAAACGGTTTGTAACTCACAACTTATGATACGGTTAGTATTCAATGGAAATAATTGATTTATCCAGTTTGTTGTTTGATTATTCAATTCTGTATTGTAAAGTTTGTCTGACACTTTATTTCCGTCAAAAACGGGTTTATATTCATTGTTTTCTTGAAGTATTTCAAGTTTTGAAAAATAATCTTTATAAAATGTATATCCTAAATTTTTCATAACTAACAAGTTTAATCTTTCAATTTAAAGGTTCTCA
>JALSSR010000244.1 GCA_026984135.1 Bacteroidales bacterium | reverse complement strand
TGCCGCCAACACCGAAACCGAGACCAATGTCATCGTTAAATTTTACGATCTGAGTTACGGTAATCCCGCTACATGGAAATGGTCGTTCAGCCCTTCAGCCGCCGTCTCTTACGCCGGGGGAACTTCGGATACTTCGCAAAATCCGTGGGTGCAGTTTTCCCAACCCGGCACCTATTCGGTAACCCTTGTTACCGGCAACGGTTCCGGTTCCGACACACTGGTACGCAATGCCTATATTACCGTTAACAATATCTGCACCGTCGGCACTTTCCCGTGGAGCGAAGACTTTGAAAACGGCGGCAGCATGCCCGTATGCTGGTCACAGGAATATGCCAATTACTACAACGAAGATTGGAAATTCCAAGACGGAGACAGCCTTTACATTTCGGCTCATTCGGGTTCATACAATGCATATTTTCTGAAAAACGATGCAGAAACAAGACTGGTATTGCCCCCCATGGATCTTTCCAATCTTACGGCGGCGCAAATGGATTTCTGGTATGTTTCTGACGGTGCATACGGAGCTTATTACACTTTCAAAGTGTTGTACAAAGGTTCTGAAAATGCATCGTGGTCCGTAATAAAAACGTATAGCTCCCCGACTTCCGGCTGGACGCACGACACAATTGTATTGCCCCAAAATACTTCCGACTCGTGGATAGCATTTGAAACAGCCGATAACAACAGCAGTTACGGTCTTAACATTGATGATATTACAATTCGGGAATCCGCAATTTCGTGTGCTCCGCCTCTGGGCCCCCAAACCGAACCTGCTGCAACAAGCGCCGTTACCAAATGGATAAGCCAACCCTACTCTCCCAAATGGGAGGTGGAATACGGAGCGGCAGGTTTTTCTCACGGCAGCGGAACTTCAGTAAAAAACATTACCGACACTACTTACACCATAACGGGCTTAACCCCCGAAACCGCTTACGATTGGTATGTGCGAAAATACTGCCTGCCGGATACAAGCAACTGGACGGGGCCCATCAGTTTTACCACTACCAAAACCCCTTATACCCTTCCTTTTTCCGAAGACTTTGAAAGCGGTCTGGGTAAGTTTTTTAACCCCGCGGGAAACAGCACCGACTTCCTGTCCAACACAAGTTTGCAACACAACGGAAGCAAATGTGCCTACAACGGATACCAATTCAACGGCACAAGTTATCTCGAAATGTCGTCGTTTATTGATTTGTCCGCCGCAAGCTTCCCCGTGCTGAGTTTTTGGCATATTGCCAAAGTGAACAACGACGGCGATTATTGTAAAGTTCAAATATCCGCCGACAACGGCTCCACATGGAAAACATTGCCCGTAAAAGCTTATGACGGTGAGGCCGCCAACTACTCTGCCTACCAACGTTTCGACGAAGATTCCTATTCTACTTGGGCAGGTACGCCGGCAACCAATACTTGGTGGAAAAAAGAGACCTTTGTTTTGGACGATTACAAAAACAAACAGGTAAAAATAAGGTTTTTGCTTTCGGCGAACAGCAACGGTTTTGACGAAGGCTGGTATATCGATGGCGTTTTAATCGAAGACGAAACCTGTCCCGGAATTTATTCCGATTCGCTTTGGACAAACACAATTACCGACAACAGTGCAGCGCTGAAATGGACGGAAAAAGGGAATGCAACGGCCTGGGACATTGAATACGGTACCGCCGGATTCATTCAAGGTTCGGGAACAACCGTTACGGCAACAAACAGCAACCCCTATTCCCTTTCGGGTCTTTCGGCCTCCTCGAATTACGACTGGTATGTACGTTCCCATTGCGGAAGCGGCAATTACAGCAACTGGCGCGGGCCGGTTTCCTTTACCACTCCCTGTGCTCCCGTTGCCTTGCCCTATTTCGAAGATTTCGAAAACGTAACCGCACCGGCATTACCCGCATGCTTTACGGCGGAAGATGCCAACAACGACAATGTACAATGGAATACGGTAAGTTACAAAGGGTTTTCCGGCGCACAATCCGTTTCCGTCGGTACCCCTACGGGCAAATCGTCCGACGATTGGTTTTTTACTCCCGGATTCACCCTGCAAGCCGGCGTGTCTTATCAAATTGCCTTCGTTTATGCCACCCTCAGCGGTCACGAAGTGTTGCAGTTGAAATACGGCGACTACCCCGATGCCGCTTCTATGAACAGTTCCGCCCTGTTTGAGGATAACGATATTACCGTTTGGGATTGGACTCTCGGTTATGCCCTGTTTACACCGGCTACAACAAAGGTTTACTATTTCGGCTTTCATGCCGCAAGTCCCATTGGCACGGGGGGTATTGCCTTAGACGACATTTATATTAACTTCAACTCTGCAACCGCCCAATGGACAGGAGGAGCAAGCGAAGATTGGTACAATACCGCCAACTGGAACAACGATACCCTACCGGGCGCAGGCACCACGGTTACCGTTTCGGCACCCTCCGTCAACTACCCCACATTTACCAAACTGTCGGTAGCCAAAAACATTTACCTCGGCTCCGCATCGGAAAATGCATCCCTAATGGGAGAAAACTATTTGAAAGTAACCGGTTCCACCTATGTGCAACAAAAACTGTATGCCGGCAAATGGCATTTGTTAACCGCACCGGTAAAAAATGTCACGGTGAACCAACTCTTTTTAAACCACAATCCCGATGTTTGGCTTATCAGTTATAACGAGCCCACGGACGACTGGACATACATTACCGATTTGACAACTCCCATGCCGTTGGCGGCAGGATACGCCGTTTGGGTGGAGGCCGGTAACGATACAACCGTTACCTTTTCAGGGCCGCTGAACAGCGACGACATTTATCTCGATTCCTCACCCTGGTCTTCGCCTCCGGTGTTGTCCTATACCGATGCCGCACACGGCTACAATCTGGTGGGAAATCCTTTTCCCAGTGCCCTCGATTGGGACAGCAGCGGATGGGATACCACCAACATTTCGGGCAGTATTTGGGTGTGGGATCCTCTTGCAGGAAATTATGCATACCGTAATTCACAGGGACAGGGAAGCCTAACCGACGGGATTATCCCCCGCGGACAGGGGTTTTTTATCAAAGGAAAAAGTACCGATATGTATTTTACCATTCCCAATTCGGCACGGGTGCATTCGCATCAGAACTTTTATAAAAACCGGGAAAAAACCGAAAATCCTTATGCCGTTATAGGTTGCCGCAAAGAGGGAATGTCCGATGAGGTTTGGATAAGCTTTTCCGAAGGAGCAACCGAAGGGTTTGACAATGGCTACGATGTGGAAAAACTCTTTTCCACGTATGAGGCTCCACAGCTTTGGTGCAACGACAACGGTATCGATTTAAGCATTGTAAGCAAACCGCCGATGACCACCGGTTCAAGGGTGTTTCCGCTCTACTTTAAAGCCGGTCCGGCAGGTGCTCAAACGCTGGAACTGAAACAGACGGAACTAATGGACAACTACAATATCATTTTGGAAGATACCAAACAGAACAAGTTTGTGAATTTTAATGAGGACAGTATATATACGTTTCAAGCGGTATCGTACCAAAATCCCGAACGTTTCAACCTCCATTTTACACTGAACGACAATGCCGTTTCAACAGGGAAATCACCCGGCGAGGCATTGATTTACGCCCTCAGAAAAAGGATTTACATCAAGAGAAATTCAACGGATTCAAATGGCGAAGCAGTTGCGGAGGTGTACGATTTGCTCGGAAGAAAGCTTTCGTCCGTTAAATCGGATAAAGAGATGATTACGTTGGATGTACCCGTTAATAATGCCTATGTTGTTGTCAGATTAACGGAAAAGAGCGGAACAACCGTTAAAAAAGTTCTATGCCGGTAATGAAGCCGGTTATTTGGTAAAACCGGAACGAACCGGCAACCCGACATCAACATTCGCAACAACGGGATATTATAGCCCTGCAATGAGTGATAGCGCACTTTATTCTAACACCATCGGGGATGGAAATAAGGCAAAAAAGAAGCCGACTGGGCAGAAAAGTATGATATTGAAAACCAATTGGTGTCGGGTTTTATTGCCCAAGAGGTTGAACAGACTATCCAATACATCGGTTACGACTTTAGCGGTGTAGAGACGCCTAAAAAAAATGATTATTATGGTTTACGTTATGCGGAGTTTGTAGTGCATTTGGTTAAAGGTATGCAAGAACAATAAGAAATTATTAATAATCAACAACAGGAAATCAGTACGCTAAAAAATGAAAAACAAAATTTAGAAAAACGACTTGCCAAATTAGAAAAATTAGTCGATAAATTTACAAAAAACAATTAATATATTGATTGACAATACATTAAAAAAATATAAATAGATAAAAATTTAAAAAAATGAAACTGTTTTATACATTTCTTTTTATCGTCATGCTACTTGCTTTAAATACAAATGCGTAAGTAGCCGTAAACAAAGATGGTAGCCAGCCAAACAATTCGGCAATGTTGGATATTAAAGCCACCGATGCAGGTTTGTTAATCCCGCGAATGACACAAGCACAAGGGGTAATATCCTGAATATTGAGTCGCGGGGGCAGCTGTATATTGCTACCGTACTTGTTATAAAAAAGTTTTTATCATTCTATTAAAGAGAATAAATGACAATAATTTATTTTTTGAAATCATATTCAATGAAAACTAAAAAAACAACCGGAAGTATATTCATTTATTCCGTAGGAAAGAGTGTCTGTTTTGTTTCGGATTTTATTATTGCAAAAGGAGTTATAACTATTAAAGATACAAGTGGTTTATTAATTTTTAAAAAAGAGTTTGAAGGATCAAACTATGATAAGATAATGGTACCGGAGAAATATTTTGAGGTAAATGTAAATATTACCTCAGATTGTCAGTCAATCTCAAAATGGATAAAATTTTAATTTCATTTATTAAATTTAATTGTGTTTTATGCTTGTAAAATTTTAGTAACATAGAACGTCATTGGGTAACCCATCTTTGTCTCTTGTAGATGATGGCACTTCGGTATTCTGTTAGTGTTGTCACCCCTACCTCTGGTTTGTGTTGTCCCCAACAAGGGATTTCGATATTTGAATTCTGTTTTGGTAAATGAAAAAAACCACCTTCGCTCTTCGAGTTTCGGCGGGTAAAAAAAAAAGAACTCCGGCGCCGCCGGCGCCGGAGAAGAAGAGAAGCCTATCTCCCAATTCGGCTTCAATCTCAATTTATAAACACTTTCCGTGTTGTCACACGGTCGCCGGAAATAACTTTAGCAACATAGTAGCCCTTTTCTCCGGGAACTGTTATAGTGTTTAAATTGTTCGGGATAAGGTCCTTTGAAAGAATCTCTTTTCCCATCAAATCGTAAACCGAAACTTTGGCTTGGTCGTTCATCTGATAATTTATGAAGATATTTTTTGCAAAAGAATAGATATTTACCGCATCGTTTTCATCAGCCATATCATCCAATCCCATACTTGAGGTCATAAAGTGCAATACAAAACGGCTTTCATCCATTCCTTCCTGTGCGTAAAATTCATATTCGGGATTTTGACGGACATCAATATAATCCTTTGCAGACGAACCGGCGGATTTATCTTCAAGGAAAACTTCAACATCCGGATCAAACCCGTCCAAACCTGAAAAATCCATTATATAATTACCGTCCGCACCACATCCGAAACCTATTGGAAATTGCATGTCATCCTGAATTTCGGGAAATATATCTACAGAGTATTTTGTGTCTTCGGAGTAAATATATATTTGTGTAGCTTCTTCTATTCCCAATAGTTTATAATTATCGAACTCACCGTCAAATTCATAAGTTGATCCTGAATAGGTGCCCAAAGAAACCTCATCGTTATAACCGTTTCCGGTAACCTTAATGGTTAACAGGTTTTCAATGTCAACGGTCTCTTTATAGAAAGCATTCGAGCTATGGACACGCTGGGAATTGGGAATTGTTATTGAAGGACTTGAACCGTTTGCTTTAATCCAAAATCCCTGTGTGGGAGGTATTTCACCGTTTGACAAACCTCCGAAACCGGTATTGTAGTTGTATGATTTGTATTGCGTACCTGTCCAGATATATACCGATGCATCAACGTTGGTTTTTGTCCAGGATGAGTTCCATTCCAGGGCTGAAGGATAAGGATTTCCCAGTTCGTTCCAGCCGTCTCCTTTATTGCTACCCGAAGTATAGGTAATAGTTGGAGAATAATTACCTGTATTGAGCAGACCTGTAAATTGTATGTCGGTGGGCCCTGCTGTCAATCCTCCTGAACCGCTTGAAGACCAAAGATGATATCCTTTTGTGACAGACAGATTTTCGGTGGTGGATGTGATATATTGCCAGGTGCTGTCGGGTTCATTCCATTTGTAAAGATAGCAATTCAGATAGACTCCCGATTGTGCCGACGATACCGGAGATGATACCTGATGCCATTGATCGCGTACAATGTGCTGTTCAACGGCTGCATAAGCTCCGCTGACCGTTCCGTTTGTGATTAAGGATGCCATACTGCTACTGCTGCTTGCTTCAAGGAGAAGAGTGTCGGACAGTGTCAGATTTCCTTCAACGGTAATATACGAATCCGAAGGTATTGTGAGTTTGTACGTTCCGCTGCCCGTAAAATCAACTTCCATATTTCCGACTTTTGTACGGTCGGCGGTTGTACTTTTGAGGGACATATCTCCACTACCGCTAAACTTGATGTAGCTGTGCGAGGTAGTGCCTGCGTCGGTGATGTATCCTCCGGAGTTTGTTATCCCCTGCGAGTAGGCGGTGATAACCATTCCGAGAAGAAGCAGGATAGTCATAAAGAGTACTATCATCAGACGCATTCTCATTTCTGTTTTCATTTCAGTTTCCATTTTATTAATGATTTACAGATTATTAACTTGCTTTGTGAATTGAACAGTAAACCTGGGTTGAATTACCGCCTGCACCGTTTTGTTCAAGAACTCTTAGCGGAATGCCGGTTGGCTGACCTACCTGATTGATGCCGAGATCTTGCCAAACCCTGATATCTATAAGGTCGTTTTGATGCAATTCCACAACGTCACTAATATTGGGAGCAAGATTATTTTGCAGATCATTCCATCCACCGTTGTTATTATCGGCACCTTGCAGTTTATTACCCTGTGCATACATATTCCAGGTCTGTCCGTTGTCAGTACTAACGTATATTGCTATTGATACATATCCGGGATAGTTGGGATTGTGAATGGGAATAACCTCTCCCTGCTGTTCTTCCACATAACCGAGAATGAAATCAACGCGTGCATTTACCTGATAATAGCCGTCTTGGGTAACTTTAAAGTATGATGGTCCGGCAGCAGGATTGGTTGCAAGATTCCATTCCAGATGTGTGTCGTAAGAGAGTTGATCGAAGTTAACCTCCGTCCAAGTAGCGAAAGGAATTATCTGTCCCACACTGGGGATTGGCGGTTGAATAAAAGGATTCATAGTTTGAAAAACTCTTGCACGGCTTTGATTGTCGAAATCAACAATTCCGCTGTTATAGCTTTTCATCATGGTTAATCCGTCATTTTGTGCTCCGGTTGCAATGCTTGCCGAATTTTGAAGAACAAAAGTATTGTCGGACGTAATTATACCGTTAGAGTAAGCATTACCTGCAGTGGTTTGGAAAGAGCCGAATGCGGAAGTTGATACGGATGTTAAGCTTGCGATATTGGTTGCAGTACCGTTATAAACATTCAATACACCGTTTTGTGTCGAACCTATTCTGTCAATCTCTGCAAGAAGATTTCCTCCGGCAGCAGCATCATAATCAAAGAATTCAACTTTGCCGTCAAACCTTGAAACTTGTCCGGCAACAGGAC
>JALSSR010000243.1 GCA_026984135.1 Bacteroidales bacterium | reverse complement strand
ACCGACAGCCCATACATTATCGGCAGAAATGGCATAAACGCCGTTCAGGTCTTTACCTGAAGGATTATATTGAAGAACCGGGCCTTCATCATTAAAATAGACAATGGAATCACCGGTTCCTACGATCCATCCTGTACCGTCAGACAGGACACTAACATCATTGAAATCTTCCTCATTGGGAACATCAGGTAATATATCCCATACACCGCTATCATATCCAAGTACTGTTCCTGATTTTCCAACTGCAATTGCGCTTCCGTCGGCAAAAATCGAAACTGCATTCAGGTCTGTTGTGACAGGTGAGGTTTCTTCCGACCAGGCTGTTCCGTCATTATGAATAATTGTACCTCCTGCCCCAACGGCAAATCCGTTGTTTTCATCAAGAAAATAAATGGATTTTAAGTCATTTGACACAGGTACCTGATTATCAACCTTCCAAAAGTATGATGTATCAATCTGGCAGTCAACATATGTAAAACCTGAAATCGGAGTACCTGCATTTCCTCCCACTTTATTTTTCCAACCTAATTCGGCATCGGGAGGTTCTCCTTCACTACCGTCATCAGGTTTATTAAGGTCCAGACTATTGAAGATAGTAAATTTAAATGTAGAGGACCAGTCAGAGGTTCCCAGGTCATCAGTTGCTCTTACTCTCCAGAAATAAGTTTTTCCGAATAAAAGATTTTCTGTGCTTACCGATGTAACAATAACATCAAATATCACGGGATTTGTAAAAGTGTCGTCGTCAGCAAGTTGCGCTTCATAACTAACTTGTCCCACACCTGCTACCGGATTCCAGTCGAGGAGAACATCAGGCATCTGATTTATTGAATTATCTTCAGGGGCAACCTGAACCGGAGCACTCACCTTAGTTTGAGCAAAAAGACTAACCGATACAATTGTAACTAAAAATGTATAAAGTAATTTTTTCATCTTGATATATTTTTGCAATTGATTTTTATATTACTTAACTATAACGAATTTTGAAGTTGCAGTTTTTGTTCCTGCAATCAGCCTGACTATATATGTGCCTTTTTCCAGGTCATTCACATTGATACTAAGTGTTTGATGTCCTGTCTGAAGGTTGTCATAAGAAACCGACTTCACAAGTCTGCCCTGAATATCAAAAATGTTCAATTCCGCATCTGAACTTCTTTCCATATCAAATGCTACTGTAGCAGAAGTGACAGCAGGATTTGGATAAACTGAGATTTGAGAGGCAGTTGTATTATCAATGTTATGCTCATCATATCCAACTTCTTCGAATGTCTCACATCTGAAGATTCCCCTGCCGTATGTAGCGGCATAAATCATTCCTGAATTCTCAATCCCCGGATATATTTCCCAGCTTTCTTCGCCTGTTGAAGGATCAACGAAGGTTATTGTGAAAGTATTTTTAAACAGATATTGTTGCTTAAGCGCAAATACGGGTACATCATTCATTTCGTTTGAGGCTTGATACCATTCACCTGAAGTGACATTATCGGAAACCCAGACACCCTTTTCCGTTCCGATTACAGCAACATCGTCGGAGTGCATTTCAAGTACTGAAGAGTACACGGGCATCTCGGGCAAATCTCCCTGAACGGAAACAAAATCAGGACTGTCACTTAAAGCATTTTCGGTGTAATAAACATAATCGGTATTTCCGTAATTTCCAAGTGTAACCAGAACTTTATTTGCATCAAGCGGATCAACGGAAACTGATGTAATAACTTGTGTATTACCTTCATTAAAAGAAATTAAATCCGTAGCAATGATGCAATTACTGCTTCTGACATCAGCCAAATCATAGTTATAAGCATAAGCAATATTTGATATGCGATACAATGTGCCCTCTTGCGTTCCTACCCAAACATAATTGGCATCGGCCGAATAAGCCAAACACTGAGGATTGCCCTCAACGCCGTAATGGTCAACATCTGAAATAATAAACCATTCGGGATCAACAGCAAATTGTAACGCTTCCTTGGTCATCCATATTTTATCAGTCGTTGCAATAAAAAGTTTTGCCGATATAATATCCTTAACTTTTAATGTATCACCTTGACTCATTGCCTCGGGAAGTGTATAGTCAAATGGACATTTAACGTTATTACTTCTAACTATCACCTTGTCACCGGCATCATAATTCTTAAACGCTACAAAATTAACGGAATCTCTGCTGTTTTCATTATTATAAGACTCCCATAATACCATAGGTGTCAGAAAGTTTTCACTTTGAATGTCGGAGTCAAGGAATTTGCTGGCATAATCAAAGCCCAATGTTTCAGACCTTCTGAACTGAGTTTTAAGTACATCATTGGGTAGTGGAGCTTTTGAATAAAAAACAATTGGAGGAGTTACTCCGACACCGGTTTTTTTAGACCAGATGTTCGACATTGCGGCATATCCGCCGTCACCGCCATCAGGCATGGCAAAGTCACCAAGGTTCCATAAAGCTATTCCTCTGTTCGGAGTACTTGAATTACCGTCAATCAGTATGGAGCCGTTATCCTGAGTGCCACCGGCTACGACATCCTTCTGACTTGTTATTCCGACGGAATAAAACTGAGTTACATTATATAGTTTGTTTAGATTCTGAAAAGCGAAATCATCTCCTGAGATATTGCATAAGAATACGCCACCATCGGTTCCTATAACCACCTGATTTGGATTGCCGGGATTAAATGCGTAAACATGCTGATCATTATGAAGATATAAATCACTGTATATATCAATGCTTGTACCCGTTGATTTTTTTGTCCAGTTAAAATAACCTGTGCCGTTCGCTCTATATCCTATCCACATATCAACACCACCTGCCAGAATTTTAAAGGGATTGTTCGGGAAAACAACTATTGTACTATTAAAATCACCCTGGTAATATGTTTCCTCAACTGTTGAGTTGTCCGAATTGATGTAAGTAAATGTACTGCCTAAAACATTAAGATACTCTGATCCGCCCGGGCCGATAACTTCCCAGTTTTCACCTCCGTCTTCCGACATATAAATATTTTTAAGACTCTTGTTGGATGATGAGGTAGCAAGCGCGTATACAACATTTTCATCGGAAGGAGCTATTGCAAATTCAATTCTGCCAACTCCGTCAGCAGGAAGCTGATTTTCAAGTCCGTAAGATATCCCAACAAAACCATCTGCGCTACCCGATGCAGATACATAACCTTTCCCGTCAACAGCAGCAACGACTATTCCGTTGCTACCTGCTTTCACATCATAGGCAAGTCCTGTCAGCTCTACGACGGCTCCTGTTGTGTCGGTATAAGAAGCCGGTATCCAACCATTGCCTGTTTTGACTTTAAGGCCTGTATTTGTAGCAGCCCATAATCTGCCCTGTGCATCCAGTGCTATTTCGTTGATGTAAGCCCAGTCAACCTGATCATTATTAGGCTGAGGTTCAGTACCGGGGACAAGAGTGAAATTATCACCGGACCCCGACTTGTAAATTCCTGTTCCTATAAAACCACCATTGTAGCCCATTTCGCCAAGAGCCGTATAGTTTTCGGTGCTAAGACCTTCACCCGTTCCGACATATATGGTTCCATTGTCAGCCTGTATCATACAGGAGACATACAGGTTTCTTGCCGAGGTATTAACTTTGTGCCAGGTTGCACCAAAATTTACTGTCTTGAAAATACCTCCGGTCACACCTGCGGCATACACTGTATTGTGATTAGGATCCTGATTATCAAAAAGGAGAGCTCTTGTTCTTCCTCCAATATTGTCAGGTCCCATTTCAATCCATTCCAGATCATTACCTGATGACGACTTAAAAGCAGCCCTTTCTTTAATTTGTGTTCGTACTTTCAATTCATCTTTTGGATCAAGAACTCCGGTGATTTGATTATTTCTGATTCTTGCAAGATACTCCTTTGCTTTGATGATACTATTGCCTCCAACAGCATCATTACCCGTTCCGGTAACCTCATTTTCAGTAGCTGAAATAAATAAGAGTGCAGCGAATCCTGCAATCAGCAAAGTAACAAAGCCATAAGGTAAAATTCTTTTTTTCATATTAATTTTATTTGATTAACATATAATAAATTGAACCTGTTATTAAAAATAAATTTCTCTTAATCAATGTTTTATATCCTTATTAAATTGAAAATAATTAAATTATAGTTTATCGTTTTTTTACCTGGCGAGTAAGCTATATTTCAATTATAATCATCCATTGCTCTAAAAGTGGCACAAGTTACACCTTTTTTAAATATGTGCAATGAAGTTTTTATTAAAAATATTTCAACAAAAATAAAAGATTTTTTAGAAAAATCAACTATTAATAAGTAATCGGTATAAAAAAAAAAGTTAACGGTGATAAAAACATTTAGAAATGAGGAAATTTGAACGATAACCGAACTGATTATAATATGTTATTTATAATCATTCTTTATTATAAAAGATGTATGAAAAAGAAAAAATACCGGGTTTTCAAAAACCGGTAATAACTTACCACCAAACCTGACCTCCGGTTTCATCAATTGTGAAAATCCGTTCATCTTTTCTTGAGTTTGCAGCAACAAGCCAAAAAATTGCATTTGAAGGCACATCTTTAAATATAAGCGGCCCGTTTCCCGCTTTTCTTTTTCCAGTTTCCACCCATTTGTTATCCCAATAATATAATGTATATTCTTTCCCTTTTTCAAAAAAGGTCTTTTCCGAAGTGTCGGTTGCATCCTTTGTTACTTTTCTTGTCGTGGAAATAAGTTTTATGGTTAGGGTTTTCTTTAAATCCGGTTTTTTGTAATTAATTTTCCCCGAGTCGGAAAGAATGAATGCATAACCCGACGGAAAAATTGTTCCGTCAATATAAAATGCCGGAAGATATGCAATACCGAGACCTATATTATGAAAAGAAGCCTTTTCACCATAAACTCTTGCATAATCAATTGCTTTCCATTCGCCGGAATTGAATACACAGATATAAGCATATTTAGTGCTGTCGGGTAATTCTTCGGTGAGTTTAATCTTGATATTTTTAACAGGAACATAATCACGTGTAACATCCAATATGTCGCTACTTCCGAGGTATGGCGGCACTTTTTCCCACTCGTCTTTTCTTTCGGCAAGACTGTTTTCCTGAATTGCAAAAGTTTTCCTGTAAACTTTGGCCAGTTTCCCGCCGAGCTTGTATTCGCCGGGGTTTGCTTCTCCGCCCATAAAAATTATCACACTGTCATTTTTATTCAAAGTTGCATTCCAGGCATGATTATTTCCGGAGTTAGCCCAATAAGGAGTGAAATCACTCATGACCGGAACTCCGTTTGCTCGCATAGCAAAGATTGCCAGATTGGTCATATCCTCGCATCGTCCGGCTTTGCTTTCAAGCATCTCGACAATCCCTTGGTCGGTAGGATGACGGTAATATATAGGGTCAAAACGGAACCACGACTTTATGGAATTATTAATGAAGGTTGCCGCCTCAACAGGGTCGGTAGGGTCATTCAACGAATCCTTCAACCAACTGAATTCCTTCATAAAATAGGGTCTCCATTCATCAAGCGGCTCGCTGCTACCCCGGTATGGCAACACATATTCGCAGAACTGATCGAAACTCAACTTTTTCGACCATGGGTTGTTATCCCAGGCTTCAAATGCCAGATCAATATTTTTAATCAGATAATCGGATGTTATTACCAGATAATCTTTAATGATAGTGTCAACCTTATAATGTATGCTTCCGATTTTTGACTCAACAGAATCCCACGCTTCTACCATATGGTTGTAATCGGGATAATTTAACACTTTGAAATCAACTGCTTTGCCCGCAGTGTCAACAAGCAGGTACTTTACATAACCATGATCCTTCATATTCCCAATCAGGAAATATGCGGCTTCCTCCTTTATAACGTCTCCGTTATCTTTATAATGCCGGATTACTTTTTCAAGTTCGGATCTGTTATTACCAGCCAGTTCCAAAACCGCTTTTACATCTTCGGGTTGTTTAAATTCGGGTGTACCGCAAGCCGATAAAATAAAAATGAGTAAAAGAAAATTTATATGTTTCATCTGTTTTTAATTTTGAAACAAAAATAGATTAAATATTTATCGGGAGATATATAAAATATGTATATTTGAGCCATAAAAGATTTTTTAATAATTCAACCTATCAAAAATAAACTGAAAATGAAAAAACTAATACTTATTTTTTTGCTTCTTGCCTTCCTTCAAAATACATACTCCGGCAATAATCCGTTGTGGATGCGTTATCCCGCAATTTCGCCCGATGGAAAAACAATCGTATTTTCTTTTCAGGGTGATCTGTTCACTGTACCTGCCGAAGGAGGTGAAGCTAGGCATTTAACCGTGCACAAAGCTTATGATTTTATGCCTGTTTGGTCACCTGATAGCAAGACCATTGCTTTTGCTTCCGATCGTTTTGGTAATTTCGACATTTATACTATTCCTGCTGACGGAGGTGCACCTGTACGATTGACTTATTATTCGGGGAATGAGTATCCCGACAGTTTTACACCTGATGGTGCCGGAGTGCTTTTTTCGGCTGCTATTCAGGATGTGCCCGAAAATGCTGAGTATCCTTCGGGAATTCTTTCCGAACTTTATTTTATCCCGGTAAAAGGAGGTCAAATGAAGCAAATCCTTTCCACACCCGCCGAAAAGGCGGTTTATAACGGTTCGGGTGACAAAATTGTTTATCAGGATAGAAAAGGATATGAAAATATTTGGCGCAAACATCATACATCATCGGTAACACGCGACATCTGGATTTATGACGTTTCTACAGCTAAGCATACAAAACTGTCAACATTTAACGGTGAAGACAGGAATCCCGTTTTCGCACCCAATGACAAAGAGATTTATTATATAAGTGAGAGTTCGGGCTCTTTTAATGTCTGGCGAATGCCGCTTGCATCTCTGTCGGAAACAACTCAGATTACTTTTTTTAAAAAAGACCCTGTCAGATTTTTGTCTGTTTCCGACAACGGGATTTTGTGTTTCGGATTTGACGGTGAAATTTATACAAAAAACGGAGAAGACGAATCCCGTAAAGTGGAAATCACACTCGCCATTGATGAAAAGGAAAATGAAATTGAATTTATGACGTTGACATCAGGTGCAACCGAAATGGACCTGTCACCTAATGGGAAAGAGATTGTTTTTATTGTCAGAGGAGAAGTATTTGTAACTTCGGCAGATTATAAAACCACAAAGCAAATCACGAATACACCTCAGCAGGAGCGTTCGGTTAGTTTTAGTCCCGATGGCAGGAGTATCCTTTATGCTTCCGAAAGAGACAGCAGCTGGAATATATATCAAACAAAGTTGGTCAGGGATGAAGAAGACCTTTTCTCACTCTCCACTATCTTAAAAGAAGAACCTGTTATTGTAAGTGATGATGAGACTTTTCAACCTCTTTACTCTCCTGACGGAAAAGAGGTGGCGTATCTGAAAAACAGGGAAACCTTGATGGTTATTAACCTGGAAACCAAAGAGACAAGAAAAGTTCTGGATGGAAAATACAATTACTCGTACAGTGATGGCGATCAGTGGTATCAATGGTCACCCGACGGCAAGAGGTTCCTTGTACAGTATTCTCCCAATAGTATGTTTATAATACCCTAAAAAAATCAGACCATTGTCTAAGTTGAAAAAAGTATTAATTTTGAACAATGGAAACAATGAAAAAGACAAGAAGAAAATTCACACCAGGTTACAAGGCAAAAGTAGCAATAGAAGCCTTAAAAGAAAGAAGCACGTTGGCAGAATTGTCCAAGAAGTACGAAGTTCATCCCAACCTGATTAGTAAATGG
>JALSSR010000242.1 GCA_026984135.1 Bacteroidales bacterium | reverse complement strand
TAAATACTATATATTTGCACGGAATAAACTTCGTGAAACATTTGAAAGAGATATGCGTTAATGAATTGGAATTATGTTGGGTGCTTTTAGGGATAGGGGCCAACTAAGAAAAGAAGATTAATTTGTTTAAACTCGGGAAATCAATATTAATTGTACTTTTTTCTGTCATAGCAGTATTTTCGGCTGTCGGCCAGGATATGCTGGGCCTTGTAAATAGTAATTATTCCGGAGTGATGGGCATAAGCCTTAATCCCTCAAGCATGGTTGGATCGAAGTTGTATATGGATTATAACTTAATCGGTTTTGGTTTTGCTTTCGACAATAATTATGCATATATCAAAAAAGATGATTTCTATAATTTGTTGTTTAAAGCTATTCCTCCTGTTTATTATACAAGTAAAAATGAAGAGAGGAATTTTGCATATTATGACAATGATAAACTGAAAAACGGATATCTTAATACAAAAATTACCGGCCCCGGAGCAATGCTTGTTTACGGAAAACATGCATTTGGACTTACAACTTCCTTCAGAACATTGACTTCGTTTAATAATATGCCTCCAGATGTTGCTACTTTTCTTTATGAAGCTATTGACTACCCTCCGCAACAAATGAAACTCTATTCGCACGATAAACCTATAAAAAGTGCTGTTTTGTCGTGGCTCGAAATAGGAGTAAGCTATTCATATCTTTTTCACAGGAAGAAATGGGAGTTTTGGTCGCTTGGAGTAACACTTAAACCTTTGTTTGGCTATTCCGGACTATATATGGCTGTAAATAATGTGGACTATATGGTTGAGAATGATAGTACTGCCCATCTTCAAAATACAACTTTTGAGTACGGATATTCTCTTCCTGTAAATTACAGTGACAATTCTATGACGGGTGGTTTTAAAAGGGGATTTGGATTCGGGGCGGATATTGGAATAACCTATGAGAAAACAAGAAAAGGCCATGGTAACGGCATTTTCGACAGACTTTGTGAGCAGCGATACGATAGTTACAATTATAAAATAGGTTTCTCTATTCTTGATCTGGGGTATATCAAGTTTACAAAAAATGCGGAACATTATAGTTATACGGATGCTTCAGCCTATTGGTACGAACCTGACGACACTCTTCCTACAAACAATTTGGATGAGATCAGTACAAAAATTAAATATTACTTTGGTGAACCTGCCGGAGTAGTTAATGAATTTTCAATGTACCTGCCTACCGCCGTAAGTCTTCAGTATGACAGATGGATGTGGAAAGGTTTTTATCTGAACGGTACGCTGATATACGGATTCAAGTTCGGAGATGCATCCGTTAAACGACCGACAATTCTGGCGATAACACCAAGATGGGAAAGTGCAAGATATGATGTGAGTTTCCCAATAACATTTTATGAATGGGAGCCGGTTCCAAAGATAGGTTTTGCAGTAAGGTACGGTGGATTATATGTTGGTTGTGACAATTTGAATCCATTATTGAAGTTCTCCGATTTTACCGGTACCGTTATTTACTTTGGCCTCCGCCTTAATCTGATGCGTTTATTGCATATGGATTACTGGAAAGGAAATTGTAATGATCTGCGGATGCGAAATATTGAAACTTTTGACTATAGAAACTTCTAAATTATTCACTCTGACTTAGTATGTTATCCCATTTAGGAACAGGGAAACCAACCTGAAGTGATAAGATTGGTTTTCCTGTTTAAAGTAATTTTATTTTGCATAGTTAATTGACCTCACCTCTCTGATAACAGTTATTTTTATCTGTCCGGGATAAGTCATTTCATCCTGAATTTTCTTTGAAAGATCATAAGAAATCTGAGTAGCTTCATTATCACCGACTTTATCGGCACCCACTATCACTCTCAGTTCCCGGCCTGCCTGTATAGCATAAGTCTTAACAACACCTGGATAGGCAAGAGCCAGTTCTTCCAGTTTGTTAAGTCTTTGGATATAAGCTTCAACAACCTCACGTCTGGCTCCCGGACGGGCACCTGAAATGGCATCGCAAACCTGTACTATAGGTGCTATCAGATTTTTCATTTCGATTTCATCGTGGTGTGCACCTATTGCATTACATACTTCCGGTTTTTCTTTGAACCTTTCAGCCAGTTTCATACCGTGCAATGCGTGTGGAAGTTCAGGCTCATTATCAGGTACTTTGCCAATATCGTGAAGCAGTCCTGCTCTCTTGGCCAGTTTTGGATTCAGCCCGAGCTCGGCTGCCATAGTCGCACATAAGTTGGCTACCTCTTTGGAATGCTGCAATAGATTTTGACCGTAGGAAGACCTGTATTTCATCTTCCCGATCATTCTGATAAGTTCGTGGTGCATACCATGAATACCAAGGTCAATGGTTGCACGCTTCCCGGCTTCGATAATTTCCTGATCAATTTGCTTTTTTGTTTTGGTTACGACCTCTTCTATCCTTGCAGGGTGTATTCTTCCGTCGGTAACCAGTTTGTGAAGCGATAATCTGGCAATTTCTCTTCTGACAGGATCAAAAGATGAAAGCAGGATGGCATCCGGAGAGTCGTCAATTATGATTTCAACTCCCGTAAGTGCCTCAAGAGTTCTGATATTTCTTCCTTCACGTCCTATGATGCGGCCTTTTACTTCATCGCTATCAATGTTAAAGACAGAAACTGAATTCTCAATGGCATTTTCGGTCGCTGTACGCTGAATTGTTTCCACAATAATCTTCTTAGCTTCCCTGTTAGCCGTAATCTTTGCTTCTTCAATAATATCGGATATCTGAGACATAGCCTCGGTTCTGGCTTCATCTTTCAGAGCCTCCAATAATTGCTCTTTTGCTTCATTAGCAGAAAGTCCCGATATGGTTTCCAGGGCTTCAACTTGCCGTTTGTGAGACTTTTCCAGCTCCGCCTGTTTTTTGTTAACAAGGTCGAGCTGTGCATTAAGGTTGCCTCTGATTGTTTCAAGCTCTTTGCTTTTTCTTTGAAACTCTTCTATTCTTTGCTGAAAATTAGTCTCTTTTTGTTTAAGCCGATTTTCACCGGCATGAATTTTAGCATTTTTTTCGTTTATGATCTTCTCATGCTCTGTTTTAAGTTGCAGGAACTTTTCCTTTGCCTGAAGGATTTTTTCCTTTTTCAGAACTTCGGCTTTTTCCTTTGCTTCACTAAGAATACTCTCGCTTTTCTTCTCTATCTTCTTTCTCAGCAACGAATTTGAAAATACGAATCCGACTGCGAAGGCGACAATTCCAACAATAATACTAATTATTACTACCATAGTTTTTTACATTTTTTTCAGAAGGTAGATGATGATAAAAAAATACCCGCATAATTCATCGAGCCAGTAAACCCCAGCTAGACAGGATTAGGTTAGCCGGATTTTTCGAACGTCCACCGCCTACGAACTAACGTAAGTTCACCGCCGGAATAAACCGGAGTGAATGAGGCCTGTTCTAGAAATCCCTGAGCATCACCTTAATGTGTAAATGTTGAGTTTACAAACATTATTTGAATTTATGCGGGTAAATCGTATTGAGCAAACTGCCCAAAATATTTTCAAAGAACTTGCTTTTAATCAATTTTAAGATTCTCGGTAAGAACCAAATCAATATCCTTCATTTTTTCAACTAACTCCTTATCAACCTTTGAGAGTTCGTTTTCCTTTCTTAAGGAATTAGTTGCATATTCCAGCGCCGCCATTGCCAACAAATCCTGCTTATCGTTAAATGCGTAATTGCTTGAATAATCCTTTATCGTATTATTTAACGTTTGAGCAGCTTTTCTTATTATCTCTTCATCATCCCTTGTTATTGTCAATCTGTAAGGCCTGTCGGCAATTGTTACTGATATTGTAAATTCGTTCATTAAAATCTTTAATTAATTAATTGTTTAAAAGCCCTATACACGTGTCAATTTCCCGCATCAGTACATCTATTCTCTTTTTTATCTCAACTGTTCCTTCTTCCCGTTTAACATATTTTGCAATTTTTAACATTGCATTTTGCTCATTTAGCTTTTCAATTAATTTTTTTTGTTCTTCAATTATATTACTTAACTCTTTTTGTTTATCAATTAAGTCTGAATATTGATTTTTCAGAAAATTGTGTCTTTCAATTAGCTTTCTGACTTTCCTGTTTATATCATCCACTAATCCTGTTGCATCTTTCATCGAAATATCAATAATTTAGACTAAACATTCAAATTTAAAGATTATTCAGCCTGCAAAAATACCTAAAATTTAGGTTCAATGCAAATTTTATTTTTGTTTTCTATTTTGTCTGTTCATCATATTCCGAAACAGGGGTACAGGTACAAACCAGATTCCTGTCACCCCAGGCATCATCTATCCTTGTTACTGGAGCAAAGTATTTATCAACAAGATCAAATTCAACCGGATAAGCAGCTTCCCGGCGTGAGTATGGAAATTGCCAATCATCCGATGCTATCATCTTAGCTGTGTGTGGTGCATTCTTTATGAGATTATTGGTTTTGTCAACATTTCCTTTTTCAATTTCTTTGATCTCCTCTCTGATTTTCAGCATTGCCTCGATAAATCTGTCCATCTCTTCAACCGATTCGCTTTCGGTAGGTTCAACCATCAATGTTCCGTGAACGGGAAAGGCAACCGTAGGTGCGTGGAAGCCGTAATCCATCAGGCGTTTGGCAATATCAATAACAGGGATATTTGCTGTTTTGTGAAAGATGTTACAATCAAGTATCATTTCATGTGCCACCCTGCCATTATGGTTTGTGTAGAGAATATCATAATCCTGCTTTAGTTTGGATTTTAGATAGTTGGCGTTCAGAATAGCATATTTTGTAGCTTCCGTTAATCCGAGTCCGCCGGCCATTTTAATGTATCCGTATGATATGGGAAGTATCATTGCACTACCGAAAGGAGCGGCTGCAACTGCCGTGATGCCCTGTTCACCACCTGTTTCGATAAGCGGATGCTTGGGCAGGAAGGGAGCAAGATGTTTTGCCACTCCTATCGGGCCTACTCCGGGGCCGCCGCCGCCGTGTGGAATGGCAAAGGTTTTATGCAAATTCAGATGGCAGACATCGGCTCCGATAAGTCCGGGATTTGTCAGACCGACCTGTGCATTCATATTGGCTCCGTCCATATAAACCTGACCACCGTTTTCGTGGATAATATCAACTATTTCAAGTATTCCTTCTTCAAAAACTCCGTGAGTCGAAGGATAGGTAATCATAATGGCTGCGAGGTCGTCCTTATGTTCTTCGGCTTTTTGGCGAAGGTCACCTATGTCAACATTTCCGTTCTCATCGCATTTTACGACAACAACCTTCATTCCCGCCATCACCGAACTTGCAGGGTTTGTGCCGTGAGCGGAAGAAGGTATCAAACAAACATTTCTGTGACCCTGTCCGATACTTCTTTGGTAAGCCCTTATGACCATCAGTCCGCTGTATTCTCCTGCCGCTCCCGAATTGGGTTGAAAAGAAACAGAATCGAAACCGGTTATTTCACAGAGGTCTTTTTCCAGGTTTCCGATAAGCTCTGCATAGCCTGCCGCTTGTTTTGCCGGCACAAAAGGATGTAATGCTCCGAATTCAGGCCAACTCAACGAAAACATTTCCGCCGCCGCATTGAGTTTCATAGTACAGGAGCCAAGAGGTATCATTGTGCGGTTTAGTGCAAGGTCTTTGTTTTCCAATTTTTTCAGATATCTCATCATCTCCGTTTCCGAATGATATGAGTTGAAAACAGGATGAGTCATAAATTCAGATTTGCGGATTAACTTTTCGGGAAAAGCAAATCCATCGTTGACGTTGATGTCGTTAAGAGCCCCGTAAATCTCAATTCCCATTGCATTAGCCACTGTTTCAAGTATCAGTTTTATATCTGCTGTTCCGGTGGTTTCGTCTAAACTTATACCGATTGTTTTACCGTCAATATATCTGAAATTTATTTCGTTTTCAACTGCAATTAGTTTTAATGATGTGAGTGATTCGGTATCGGGAAACTTAATCTTCAAAGTGTCGAAGAAAAATTTATTTTCAACTTTTAAACCGTATTTTGTCAATCCGGCAGCAAGCAACTTAGTGTTTTTGTGTATGTCGGTTGCAATTTTTTTAATTCCTTCCTGACCGTGATAAATGCCGTAAAATCCTGACATAATTGCTAATAAAGCTTGTGCAGTGCAGATGTTTGAGGTGGCTCTTTCTCTTTTAATATGTTGTTCACGAGTTTGGAGCGCCATCCTGTAGGCGGTGTCGCCGTTTGCATCTTTTGATATGCCTATTATTCTGCCCGGAATATTTCTTTTATAGTTTTCGTGAGTGGCAAAAAAGCCTGCGTGCGGGCCGCCGAAACCCATCGGCAGTCCGAATCGTTGTGTATTTCCAATTACCACATCGGCTCCCCATTCCCCAGGAGGGGTTAAGATGGCAAGACTTAACAAGTCGGCAGCCACTGCAACGGCTGCTTCATTTTCGTGAGCTTTCTCAACAAATCCGGCATAGTCGTTGATCTCACCGAATTGATCGGGATACTGGACTATGGCTCCGAAAACCATATCATTAAATTCAAAATTATTATGATTTCCTACAACCAGCTCAATCCCAAATGGTTTTGATCTTGTTTTTAGGACTTCAATGGTTTGGGGAAACAGATTTTCGGAGACAAAAAACAGATTTGCCCCTCTTTTGGCTTGCTGTCTCGGCCTTGCATGAAAAAGCATTGTCATAGCTTCCGCTGCTGCCGTTGCCTCGTCAAGCAATGATGAATTTGTAAGTGGCAAACCTGTGAGGTCGGCGATCATTGTCTGGAAATTAAGTAATGCTTCAAGCCTTCCCTGTGATATCTCGGCCTGATAAGGAGTGTATGATGTGTACCAACCCGGATTCTCCAAAACATTTCTTTGGATAACACCCGGAGTGATGGTGTTGTAATAACCAAGTCCGATATATGACTTGAAAATTTTGTTTTTGGATGCTATATCTTTCAAATGGTTTAAATACTCAAATTCATTCATCCCTTCAGGTAAGCCGAGTGGCTTTTTCATCCTAATGGCTTTCGGAATGGTTTGGTCAATGAGTTCGTCAACCGAGGAAACTCCAATGCTCTCAAGCATAGCTTGCACCTGCTCTTTGCGGGGACCGTTATGACGGTCTATAAAATTATTTGTTATCATTTACCGACTGTGTTTAAGTTATTTAGTGCTTTGCCCACTGTTGCACACTAACGCTAACTACTAATCTTTATACTTAGGCGAAGGTGGGTCACCTGCTTCGCTGTTATTCAATTGTCACCGGCGGCAAAATTAAAAATCTTAATTACAAATAAAAGGAAATTATACTATTTCTTTTATACTTATTGTTAACTGATTCGCTATTGGTAAGTTGTATTGAATAAGTGTTAACTTTTATATTGGGACAATATGATTCAAATATTTAATGAATTTGTAATCCTTTAAAACATATTTACTAATTTTGCGCCTTTTGAAAGGAAATAATTAAATAGAGTAATATGTTTGAAGGATTATCGGATAAACTGGAACGGTCGTTTAAGATACTGAAAGGACATGGACACATCACTGAGATTAATGTGGCCGAGACACTTAAAGAAGTGAGAAAAGCATTGCTTGATGCCGACGTCAGTTATAAAATAGCAAAGGAATTTACAAGTGTTGTTAAGGAGAAAGCATTAGGAGAGAAGATTCTTACTTCCGTTTCACCGGGACAATTAATGGTTAAGATAGTTCATGACGAACTGGCGACCCTAATGGGCTCCGAAACGGCCGAATTAAACATAAAAGGCAGCCCCGCCATCATATTGATTGCAGGTCTTCAGGGATCCGGTAAAACGACATTTTCTGCAAAACTTGCCAATTTCCTGAAATCAAAGCGGGGTCGTAATCCTTTGCTTGTAGCCGGTGACGTTTATCGTCCTGCAGCCATTGAACAATTGAAGGTGCTTGGAGAGCAGGTTGGAGTTAAGGTTTATACGGAGGAAGAAAATAAAAATCCCGTTAAGATTGCCGAAAATGCTATTAAACATGCCAGAGAGTACGGACATAATGTGGTAATCATTGATACTGCAGGTCGTCTTGCCGTTGACGAGGAGATGATGAATGAAATTGCGGCAATCAAGAATGCGGTTAATCCGCAGGAAACCTTGTTTGTCGTTGACTCAATGACCGGTCAGGATGCCGTGAATACCGCAAAAGCTTTTAATGAGAGGCTTGATTATGAGGGTGTTGTGCTTACGAAATTAGATGGTGATACACGAGGTGGTGCTGCTCTTACCATAAAATCAGTGGTTGACAAACCCATTAAATTTGTCGGAATCGGTGAGAAGATGGATGCCATTGATGTTTTCCACCCGAGCAGAATGGCCGACAGAATCCTTGGAATGGGCGACATCGTCTCATTGGTAGAGAAAGCACAGGAACAGTTTGATGCCGAGGAGGCCAGAAAACTTCAGAAGAAGATTGCTAAGAACCAATTCAATTTCAATGACTTCCTGAATCAGATAAAGCAGATTAAGAAGATGGGGAATGTGAAAGACCTGATGGGAATGATACCCGGAATGGGGAAAGCTCTCAAGAATATGGATATTGATGATGATGCATTCAAAGGGATTGAGGCTATTATCTATTCTATGACAATGGAAGAGCGCGAAAATCCAAAAATACTGAATGGTAGCCGCAGAAGAAGGATTGCAAGGGGAAGCGGTAGTGATATTCAGGAGGTGAATCAACTGATAAAACAGTTCTCCGAAACCCAAAAGATGATGAAAGCCATTTCGGGAGGTAAAGGTAAAAACCTGATGAAAGCTATGGCTAATATGAGGGGAATGGGTGGACGTTAGCAGGAATGGGAGAGTTAGGAATTATGTTTTGGAAATATTGAAAACAATTAATTGCAATGAAAATAATTGACGGTAAAGAGACTGCAAAACAAATTAAAAAAGAGATAGCTGCCGAGGTGGCTGATCTTATTGATAACAAGGGTAAAGATCCTCATCTTGCTGCTATCCTGGTTGGAGAAGACCCTGCCAGTCAGACTTATGTGCGTAATAAAGAGAAGTCTTGCCGGGAAGTGGGAATCTTATCTTCAATTTACAGATATCCTTCCGATATATCTGAAAATGAACTGTTGGAAGCCATTGAATATATCAACAATGATGACGAAATTGACGGGCTTATAGTACAACTGCCGTTACCTGACCATATTTCGGAAAAGAAAATAATCGAAAGTATAAATCCTGCAAAGGATGTTGATGGTTTTCATCCGATGAACGTAGGCAAAATGATGCTCGGGCTGCCGACATATCTGCCTGCCACTCCATACGGTATAATTCAACTTCTTGAAAGATACGATATCGAAACGGAAGGGAAAAAGTGTGTTGTTTTGGGTCGAAGCCATATAGTTGGTTCGCCTGTAAGTGTCTTGTTATCACGTAAAGCAAATCCCGGGAATTGTACGGTAACACTTTGTCACAGCAAAACAAAGAATCTGAAAAAGATAGCAAAATCAGCCGATATTCTTATTGTGGCAATGGGACAGCCGAAATTCGTAACTCACGAAATGGTTAAAAAGGGTGCTGTTGTCATTGATGTTGGAATACACAGAGTGCCTTCCGATGAGACAAAATCCGGATTCAGACTTGTTGGGGATGTTGATTTTGAGAAAGTTGCAGCTGTCACATCTTATATTACTCCTGTTCCGGGTGGGGTGGGACCTATGACAATTGTTTCTCTGCTGCAAAATACTCTGAAAGCCGCTAAAAAAGAGGTTTATTCGTAATAGTTTTTATTTTTTAATTCATCTGTCGTGAAGTCAAATAATTTGAAACCATATTCCTTTGTCTTATTTCTTCTGTTTTTATTTAATGGAACGTTTGCTCAGAAAGGAGAGCAATTATATAAAGTTGTTGACTATCAAAGTGTCTTGGGTATTTACAGCAAGTTGTCGAAAAAGGTAAATGAATCTTCGGGAGTCATCTTGTATGAGGATTGCCTGTGGACTTTTAACGACAGCGGAGGAGAGCCTGAGATTTATAAGATGGATAAGAAGTCGGGAAAGGTATTGAAAACGGTCAGAATAAAAAACGGTGAAAATCATGACTGGGAAGATATAACACAGGATGATGAATATATTTATCTGGGCGATTTTGGAAATAACAGAGGGAATAGGAAAAACCTTACAATTTATAAAATATTAAAAAGGGATATCGGAAAGGGTAAAAAGGTGGAAGTTGAGGCGCGAAAGATTAGTTTTTCATATGGTGATCAGGAATCATTTACACTTAAGCGGCAAAAAAATAACTTTGATTGTGAGGCCGTTACAAATTTCGGAGATTCTTTAATTATCTTTTCAAAGGATTGGGCCGACCGGAAAACACGGATGTATAAGTTGCCGAAATCTGAGGGAACATATTCCCTTGAACCTGTCTCTTCTTTTGATGTTAACGGATTGATAACCGGTGCCGATTATAACAAAGAAACCGGAAACATTGTGCTTGCGGGCTATAAGGACTATATTCCGTTTGTTTTTTTGTTTAAAGGATTTGACGGAAACAGCTTCGATTGTGAAAAAGTATTCAGAGTGAACTTTCCCAAAATGAAAGATGCCCAAACAGAAGGCGTTGTCTGGATGGATGAGAAAAATATTATTATTACTTGTGAAGAAACAAAAAGGTTTAAACAATCGGCATTCCGGTTTGACTTGGTTAATACAGTTGAAAAAGAGATGAAATAGGACGATGACGGAATTGAAAAACGAAAGGTTGGAGAAAGGTTTGGAGCTTCCTTTGATGGAAGATTTTTACACCATTCAGGGAGAAGGTTTCCATACGGGAAAACCTGCATATTTTACCCGTATCGGAGGTTGCGATGTGGGATGTAGCTGGTGCGACGTTAAAGAGTCGTGGAATGCTAAACTCTGGCCTTTGACAGATACCGATGCTATTGTTGAGCGCGTTGCCGAATGTCCTGCTAAAGCTGTTGTAGTAACGGGCGGTGAACCGTTGATGTATAATTTGGACTATTTTTGCTCCGAGCTGAAAATCAGGGGGATTAAAACCTACCTGGAAACTTCGGGGGCACATCCCTTAACCGGAGAATGGGACTGGATTTGTCTCTCTCCCAAAAAAAACAGTCCGCCTTTGCAAGAGATATTTGAAAAGGCAAATGAGTTGAAAGTGATTATTCAATCGAAGGGTGATTTTGAGTGGGCTGAAAAAAATGCCGGCAGGGTGGGAGAGCAGTGTTCTCTTTTTTTGCAACCCGAGTGGAGTGTGAGAGATACGATGATGGAACCGATTGTCGAGTATGTGAAAAATAATCCGAAATGGCTGGTGTCGTTGCAAAGTCATAAGTATATGAGAATACCGTAAAACTATTGCAACCCTGTAATAGATAAAATAGTATTACTTTTGTTTCCGACAAAGTTTACAATTATGAAGGTTAGAGCTAATTTGTTTTTCTTGTTTATTGCTTTTTTAGTAATCCCATATATCATTTACGGGCAGGATTTTTCAACAAAGTCAAAAAAGGCTGTTAAGTTGTTTGTTGAAGGTCAGAATAGTTATAGAATTGAAAAGTTTGATGAAGCGGAGATGCTTTTTAAAAAGGCGATTGAAAAAGATCCTGAATTTGTGGAAGCCTACTTGACGCTTGCTCAGATGTATGAAGAGACAGGAAAGGATACATCGGCTATTAATAATTACAAAAAGGCATTGGACATTGATAAAGATAAATATCCTTCCGCATATTTTTTTGTTGCCCAACTGGAATATGGTAACGGAATATACAAAGATGCCCTTTCGCACTATTATTCGTATGTTGGGTTTTCCGGGATAAATGACAAGAATAAAACCGTTTCGATAAAACATATTAAAGATTGCAAATTTGCTATCCGGGCAATTTCAAATCCGGTTCCTTTTAAACCGGTAAATTTAGGTGGTAATGTCAACACTGAAAGGGATGAGTATTTTCCTTGCCTTACGGCAGATAACCAAACATTATTATTTACAAGATTAATAGCCGCTCCCGGAACATACACGGGTAAGCAGGAGGATTTTTATTTAAGTTACAAGAATGATGGCGGTTGGAGTGAAGCAAGAAATATAGGACCTCCGATAAATTCCGACAGAAATGAAGGCGCACCTTCTTTATCGGTTGACGGAAATGTTTTAATCTTTACTGCCTGTGAGGGATTAAATGGATATGAGAACGGCAGGAGAGGATATGGCAGATGTGATTTGTTTGTTTCAACTCGTGACGCTATGTCCTGGACAACGCCCTATAATATTGGTAAGCCGGTAAACTCAAGATTCTGGGAGTCGCAACCATCTTTGTCTTCAGACGGGAAAACGCTTTATTTTATCAGCAACCGTGATAATAATTATGACATCTTTGTTTCCGTTCTTGATGAAAATAATGAGTGGAGCATACCCGAAAAACTCGGACCCAATATTAATACCGAAGGGTATGAAGGTTCTGTTTTTATTCACCCTGATAACCGGACACTCTATTTTTCCTCGGACGGTCATGTCGGTATGGGAAAGCTCGACATCTTTTATTCCCGAAAAGACAGCCTTGGAAACTGGGGTGAGCCTGTGAACCTCGGATATCCGATAAACACGTGGAAATCGGAAAACAGTATTTTGATCAGTACCGACGGTGAGTTGGCTATGTTTGCCTCCGACAGACCCGAGGGATTCGGCGGACTGGATTTGTATTCTTTTGAACTTTATGAAGGTGCTCGTCCCGAACCGGTTACATATATGAAAGGTTTTGTTTTTGACAGTGAAACGAAAAAGAAACTTAAAGCAAGATTTGAACTTATTGATCTCAAAACGGGCAATACGGTTGTACAGTCATTCTCGAACAAAGGTAACGGCGATTTTTTAGTTTGCCTCCCGACAAATCACGATTATGCATTGAATGTCTCGAAAAACGGGTACTTGTTTTATTCCGAAAATTTTAATCTTTCCGGAGAACATAAGATTACGGAGCCTGTTCATAAAGATATCCCTCTTAAACCGATTAAGGTTGGAGAGTCGGTAGTTTTGAAGAATATTTTCTTTGAAACCGACAAATATGAACTGAAGCCGGAGTCAAAGATAGAACTCAATAAGCTATATGAATTGTTGATGAATAATCCGGATATTAAAATTGAAATAAGCGGCCATACAGATAATGTTGGTTCTGAAGTATATAATATGGAATTGTCGAAAAACAGGGCAAAATCGGTTTATGATTATCTTGTGACCAAAGGTGTTGAGCCTTCAAGACTTACGTACAAGGGATATGGAGAAGCAATGCCTGTTGATACAAATGAAACCGACCTGGGAAGACATAACAACCGCAGAACCGAATTTAAGGTGACAGGAATGTAAACTGATGCTGAACGAAAATGCAATTTTTTTCGAGTTAGACTTGCTATAACCCAAACAACTACATCAAAGAGAATTTGAAAAGTTTATGCGTTTCAGTATAAGTGTGAATATTTAACCTTAAAGCTTAAGTAGAACACGTTCGAATTTTTCGCTCATCTCGGTAGCTATGAGTTGTAATGCTGAATTTTTTATATCCCTCATTACATTGGAAGCATTAACAATAGCTATTTCGACTTTGCCTTCTCCCTGATCTATAATGGAAACATTGCAGGGAAGTAATGTGCCGATTTTATCCTCCGCCTGCAAGGCTCTTATTGCAAACATCGGGTCACATGTCCCTAAAATCAAATATTTTTTATAGTCGAGATTGAGCTTTTTATTGAGCATATCGTCAACATCAATTTTGGTGATTATCTCAATATTTTCTTCTTTAAGTAAGTCGGTAACATTTCTGACGACCTTCTCGAAATCGCCCTCAACGGTTTTCGTTAAATAATAATTCATTTTTTGGGTATATTAATTTCAATCATTAATTTTTTTATCAAGCTTTTCCTGCATCTGCTTCAGAATTTCAATTTCCTTTTCCTCCTTTTTCGATATCATCCCTTTTGCCATCTTATCTTCCAGCTCAATTATCTTTATTGAAATTTCGTAGCGCTGTCGTTTATATCTGTCAATTTTTTTCACTTTGCAAATATAATTCATTTTTATTTATGGAGCTTAACAGCCAATTCATTAGTCAGCAAAATGTGTTGTGGTGTAACATTTGCAGTAATTGCAATTATTTCAACGCCTTCATAAACAGCTTTATCTAAGGCGTTTGCATAGTCCGGGTCAATATTCCGGGCAGGTCCGAATGCTTCCACATCTTCTCTTTGTACTATATAAAGCATAACGGCTCTCATTCCTTGCTTTTTAACATCAATTAGTGTTTCGAGATGTTTTTTCCCTCTTTTTGTAACTGCATCGGGAAACAAAGCATATTTTCCCTCTTTGTAAGTCACGTTTTTTACTTCGATAAAGCATTTTTCTGTTTCATTTTCTGCATAGAGGTCAAAACGGCTGTTGCCAAATGTCACCTCCTGTTTTACAAATGAGTATCCTTTAAGTTTTTCTATTCTTCCTTCCTTAATAGCCTCAAATGCAAGTTTATTGGGATTGGAGGTGTTAATTCCGACCCAGCCGCCATTAATGAAAATCATCTCCCAAGTGTACTTTGTTTTTCTTTTGGGATTTTTTGCCGGTGATAAATAAACGGGTGCACCTTCCTCAATACAACTTTTCATTGAGCCTGAATTGGTGCAATGTGCCGTGACAATTGTATTGTCCGAAAGTTCTATATCAGCAAGAAAACGCTTATATCGTTTTATCAGTTTTCCTGGAATCAGCGGTTTTTCAAAAATCATATAAAAGGAGTTTGATATAGAAAACTCCTGCTTTTTGAAAATATTATACTAAACCTTTTTTGATTTGGTTTTTTTTCTTTTTTTCTTATTCTTCTTTGCAAATAATTTTCCAAACCATCCGGTTTTAGTATCTTGCTGATAATACTTAGAGTGGTAAACGTAACCGTATGAAGTTTTTGTCAACTTAAGATCGTTAATAAGGACAGTGAAGTTCGATAAGTTCTTTCTTTCGATGTTCTTTAGATTTTCTGATATCAGATCTTTTATAGTGTAGTTTAGTCTTGTAACAAAGATGCTGACATCAACATGCTCAACAAGTAGAAACGAATCGGCAACGGCACCGATGGGAGAGGAGTCAATAATAATGTAATCATACCTGTTTTTCAGGTTGTCAAATAGTTCTTTGGTTTTATCCGAAGCAATAAGTTCCATAGGATTAGGCGGTGTAGGGCCTGCAGCAATAAAATCAAGATTTTTTATTGGAGTTGGCTGAATAATCTCCGTAATAGATGCTTCATTTATGAGATATGATGTTATTCCTTTGTCGTTTGTTAATTCGAAATCCAAATGTAATCCCGGTTTTCTCAGATCAAATCCGATTAAAAGAGTCTTTTTCCCAAACAAAGCATAAACTGAAGCAAGGTTTGTTGCACAAAATGATTTTCCGTCTCCGCTGATTGATGAAGTCACCAAAATTGTTAATTTTTCCTTTCCTTTGGCAAAAAAATTGAGGTTTGTTCTTACGGCTCTGAAAGAATCGGCAATTGGTGATTTGGGATAATCCTTTATTACGGTATCCGATTTCATTTTGTTATTCAGAATGCTCCCTATTACGGGAAGGTCGGTCAATGCTTCAACATCCTTTGGCTCCACAAGCTTAACGTTGAAAAAGTCGCGTGCCAGGATAAATGCCAAAGGAATCAGAAATCCGATGAACAGTGCTATAATGTAATTAAGGTTTGTTCTTGGTGCTATTTGCGTTGCCATAAAATATTTGGCTTCGTCAATAACTTCATAATCAGGGGCATTGGAAGCTCTTGCAATTTGAGCTTCCGCCTTTTTCTGCAAAAGAAAAGTGTATATGGCATCATTTAGTTTGAATTTTCTTTCAATTCCAAAAAGTTCTCTCTCCGTTCGTGGCATTCTTGCTATTTGCTTGTTGAGTTCCGACATTCTGCTGTTAACTTCCTGAATTGCAATATCAAGTTGGTTGTAATTATAGCTTATATTCTCAAGTATTGTTTTCTTTAAATTATTAATCTGTGTATTTATATCATTAAGATAAACATTTTTCGGGGTATTGCTGGCAATGATTTTATTTCTTTCACTGTTAAGTTCCATAAGTTGACCGATAAGTGTATTAAGCTGCACGTCGTCTATGTTCATTGCGGAAGGTGCAGTCAAGTCATTAACGTCTTCATTTTTGTTAAAATACTGTTTAATATAGTCATAATATTGACGCTTCATTTGTAGGGATGCAAGTTTATCTTGTAATTGATTCATCTGCTCATATATTTTTTGTCCCTGAAATGTTAGGTCCATAACTTTATTAGTTGATCTGAAGGATTGTAGTTTATTTTCCGTTAATGCCAATGAATCTGCAACATCCTGTATCTGACTGTCAATAAAATTGATAGTATTGAGAGCCATTCTGTTCTTTTTTTCCAGGTTTTGTTCCAGATATACCTTTGTTAAGGTGTTTAGGAAATCCGTAACTTTTGCCTGATTTGAACCACTAAAAGTAATATTTACAAATGAAGAGTTTTGTGAAACGGTTTCGACATTAAGCCTTCTCATATATCCCAAGGTCATATAGTTAAGATGGTTCATTGTAAAAAAGAGCTTTTTTCCCTGCATTTCTTCCTTTGAAATCATACGTTTTAGCAGTACGGTAAATTTGAAATATTTTTCAGATACAGGTGCTCCGAAATTAAATGTACCTATATAATTTATGCTGTCAACAGAACCGACTCCCCTATCTTTTCCATAATCGAAAAGGAATGCTTTATCAGCTTCAACAGAAAGTTTATAGGTGGTATCATTAACTATGTCAATATAAAACCTTGTGCCCACTACCTGCGGGTGTGTTTGATTTATGACAACGGTTATGGGAGAATCCTTGTAGAGTTCATAATCAAGTGTGAAAGGAATATTAATCTTCGGGATAACAGGTTCATCAATGTAATAAGAGACTTCAAAATTTAGGATTTTAATAGCTTGATTTACAACTGAAAATGATTTTAAAATTTGCATTTCATTTTCAATATCCTGACTGCCTTGGAAAAGTCCAATCCCCTGCATCATATTACCCGATTCGAGAAAAGCATTTTGTTTATCCTGTGACAGTAACATTGTCGTTTGGTTAGTAAAAACCGGTGAGCTGAATTTATTGATGACAAAAGCTGCAATTACGGTAATTATTATCGAAATTATAAAGTACTTCTTTTTTCTGTATAGTTTTAATATCAGTGCTTTATAATCTACCTGCTTTTGAAAAAGTTCCTCTGGTCGTGCCATTTAGTTATTTTTATAAAATATCAAATACAAAGTTACTCCAGTGGTGATTGTTGATAAAACAAGCGACCAGTTAAGCAGATTCAACGATCTGAATCTTGCCTTTACGGGCTTAATGACAATTATATCGTTTGGAATTATGAAATAATAGTCTGAAGATACAATGTCTTTCTTTGTCAAATCCAGATAATTGTAATTAACTTTATTATCTTTTTCTCTTATCAAAATAACCTTGTTTTTTTTCCCGTAAATTGTTGCACCACCCGCTAGACCTAATGCTTCAAAAATAGTCAATTGGTCTTTTGCAAAGGAGTATGCTCCGGGTCTTGCTACTTCTCCCAAAACAGTAACTTTATTATTAACAAATTTTACTGTAATTTCAATTTTTGGAAAATATTCACCTGCTTTTTCCTGTATTTTGGTTTTTGCCTCCTGTAATGTTAAACCTCTCAAATTTATTTGGCCCACAAAAGGGAAGTTTATATACCCGTCTTTATCTACAATATAGCTGACAATATTTATGTAATCGGAACTTAATGAGGAGCTTGTGGTAAATACCTTTTGCGTTTTTTCGTCAATACTTGTTACCCATATATATAAGTTATCAAAGGGTTGTATTGTTTTTACTGTTCTTTTTATCGTAAATTCATTAACGGGCGGCTCTTTTTCCTTTTCTGAAAAGTACATCAATCTTTTTCTTGATGAACAAGAACTGAATAGTAATATTCCAATTGCGAAAAGAAATAGTATCCGGTTAAAATGTTTATGTCCAGGCATCTCTATCTTTGGTATTAATAATAAACAAATAATCAGATGTTATACCTGATTATTTGTCATTGTGTTACAATTCTTTTTATACTTGTATTGTAATACTAACAAGAAACAAAGATATAAAAATTTTGGTAATTACAATTTCATTTGAAATTATTTGGTTTAAATGATTGTTGTTTTTTATTGTCCCGATCCTTTTAAAACGGTTCTTATTGTTTTAAAGAATAGTATTATATCCAGTTTGTTTGACCAGTTGTCAATATATTGAAGGTCAAGTTTCATCCATTCTTCAAACGAAATTTTATTTCTGTCCGGCTTAATTTGCCATGTACAGGTTAGTCCAGGAGGCATTGAAAGTCTTCTTAATTGCCAGTTTTCATATTGTTTTACTTCTTCGGGAATCGGAGGTCTTGGGCCAACAAGTGTCATATCTCCAATCAATATATTGTAAAACTGGGGTAATTCATCAAGACCGGTTTTTCTGAGGAATTTGCCGACTTTAGTAATCCTCGGGTCATCTTTTATTTTAAAGGCCGGGCCATCGGCTTCATTTTCTTCCATTAGTTCTGCTTTAAGCTCTTCGGCATTCTGAACCATTGTCCTGAATTTATACATATAAAATCTTCTGCCACGTAATCCTACACGCTCCTGCTTAAAGAAAACAGGTCCTTCGGAAGTGAGTTTGATTATAATTGCGATAGCAAGAATTACAGGTGACCATATAATAAGTATCGCAAGTGAAGCCAAAAAGGATATTACTCTTTTCAGTTTTAAAGCTAACAGATCAGACGGTGTATTCATAAATGTCAGGAACGGTGTATCGCCGAAATGACTCAAATGGGCTTTTGTTGCCGACATATGGAATAATTGCGACTGCATTCTGAAAATTACGCCAACTTCCTCACAATCATATACAATGCTTCTGAGTTTGTTCTGGTTTATATCATTTTTACAATAAATAACCTCATCTATAATCTCAGATGCAAGTAAATGACGAATACTTATCTTTTCGGGTTTAACTGTAGCTCTGTCTTTAAATTTTCTATGAATATTGCTCGAGTCGGAGATTATGTATTTTACGTTGTATCCCCATTCGTTATTCTCAAATAACTTGTATAAAAAGGACTCGGCAGAATCATCGGCAATAACAACTACATTCCTTGTGTTAGCACCTTTTTTCCTGAAATGTTTCATTATTCTGAAAATGAATATTCTTGATGAAAAAAGCAGTACTAAATTAACAGGTCCGAAAAGGAAAATAGCACCACGACTTATCTCGTATAGTTTAAGTGTGAATATGGCCAAAAATAAAATCGCAACACCAATTGCAATTACCTTTGTATATTCGAGAAAAATTGCCGAATATCTTTTCGCTCTGTATATTCTGGCGATGTTTGCGGTTTTGAAAAGTAAAAACCACACGGGGATTATTATTAAACCTAATATTAAATATTCCTGTGTGACAACTACGGGCGGTTCGGAAATAAGATTTCTAATAACAATTGCAAGATAAAATGAAAATAGCGATATTGCTACGTCAAATATTCCGAAAAAATTGTTTATTAATTGTTCTCTTTCTTTAATCATTTTGCTTAAATTTAATTTTCCTTTGCATAATCATATTGTCAAAAACCATGCCCATAGAAAAAATAATGTTAAGTCGTTGATATTAAGTGTGAAATGTTTTGGCTGTAAAAAAAAGTGTTTCCAATTTTGGGAAAATTATACCCCTTTGGGATACTATTTTGATATTAGAAGATAATTTTTGCTGACAAATATTTGATTCTTGATTTTTAATGAATGTGTAATGTGTTGATATGTAGGTTGTTGTAGAGGGTGGAATTTGAGTGGAATACTAGGTCATTAAGCACCCGGAAAATAGAATTGCACGTAGTAAAAACAAAAATCCCCGACAGAAAAGTTTAAAAATCCTGTCGGGAATCATATTTATTATTAAAAATAATTTCTATACTATTCTTTTTTTACTATAGTCATCTCATCTACCAGATGGCCTGCTCCGGCAAACTTATCAATAATAAATAGACAGTATCTTATGTCGAGCATAATATTCCGCGACATATCCGGATCATAAAACATATCGCTCATTGTACCTTCCCAGCACCTGTCAAAGTTTATTCCGATTAAATTTCCGTTTGCATCCAATACCGGGCTGCCCGAGTTTCCTCCCGTAGTATGGTTGTTTGCAATAAAGCAAACCTGCATAGTACCGTTATTGCCATAGGCTCCGTAGTCTTTATTATTATACAATTCTTTCAATTTATCTTCAACAACGTAATCGTAAATTTCGGGATCTTCCTTTTCCATAATTCCTTCCAAAGTTGTAAAATAGTTATAAGTAACAGCATCGGCAGGACTATAACCCATTATGTTGCCATAAGCCACCCTCAAAGTAAAGTTGGCATCGGGATAGAAAAGCTTATTCGGTTGCATCTCCATTTGAGCTTCCATATAAATTCGCATTAAACTGTCAAGTTTGCTGTTTAGTACATTAATTCTTGCTTTGTAGTTAGTTCTGTATTGCCTGATAAAAGCCGCGGCAATTTGATAAGCCGGGTCTTTCTCGATTTTTTTGTAATGCGAGGCTTTGTAATCGTCAAGAAATGTCATAATCTTATCTTTACTGTCAAACATTGACTTTTTAAAAACCTCATTTGCAAACAACTCAAAGTCTCCTTTATATTTGTCAATTTGTTTTAATATTTCATCAGGGATCTCGCTTTTTTCCGTATTTTCATAATAAGACTTAAATAAAACTGCAAAAACCTCCTTGTCTATGGGCACCTGATAGTCTTTAAAATGTGACAATGCAGATTTTTTATACCGTTCAATGGTTTTTTCCGGTTTATTAATGTCAATATCTTTAGATTTACTAACATTAACAAGTCCGCTGAATGAATTTGCATATTTTATTATTTCAATCCCAAGTCCTCCTTCAATTATATAGTATAGATTTTTTTCAATGGGTGTTAGTTTGTCGTAGGTCTCCCGAAAACTGCTCAGTAATGTTGCATATTTATTATTTTCGGGTAATTCTGCCCAGTTTTGAAACTCTTTTTCAAAGGCTTGTTTTTTCTCAATTCCGTGAAGCCTTTTTATTCCTTTGTTTTCACCAATCCATTTTTTCCATCCGTTTGAAATACCGGCCTGCTTTGCAGCATATTGTATTCTGGTTTCCCGGCTTTCATCCATATATTTTTTAATCACATCCAGTCGTTTACCCCTTAATGATATTCTTATTGGATTAATTGTATTGACGGTCATATCAACAGCGTAAGACGGAATGTATTCCTCCGTACTTCCCGGATATCCGAATATAAATGTGAAATCACCTTCGTTAAAGCCATCGAGAGAAATAGAAAGATGCTTTTTGGGTTTGTAAGGTACGTTATCTTCGGAGTATTTTGCCGGATTATTATCTTTATCGGCATAGATACGGAAAACCGAGAAGTCTCCCGTATGACGGGGCCACATCCAGTTATCGGTATCTCCGCCGAATTTCCCGATATTTGATGGTGGAGCACCTACAAGTCTCACATCTTCAAAAATTTCATTCACAAAAAGGAAATATCTGTTTCCTTGGAAGAATGGTTTTATTACAGCTTTGTAATGCGTATCTTTTATTGCTTCCTCCTTAATCTTTTTTATATGCCCGTCTATAATCCTGTTTCTTTCGGCCTCACTCATATTTGCACTTACACTGTCAAGAACACTTTCCGTTACTTCTTCCATCCTTACCAGGAAAGTAACTGTTAGCCCGGGATTGGGCAGTTCGTCCGATTTTTCCATAGCCCAAAAACCATTGGTCAGATAGTCATGTTCAAGGGATGAGTGCTTTTGGATACTTCTGAACCCGCAATGATGATTGGTCAGCAACAAGCCCTGGTCGGAAACGACCTCTCCGGTGCAGCCCCCGCCAAAAATCACGATGGCATCTTTCAGACTTGCATGATTAACACTGTATATGTCATCGGCAGTAATTTTCATTCCCATTGCCTGCATCTGGGCTTCATTTAGTTCACCAAGAAACAATGGAATCCACATTCCCTCGTCGGCTCGCGACTGAAAGCTTAGTATAAGAACTAATAATGTAATAGATAAAACTTTTTTCATTTGTCTGATTCTATTTAATATATACTTCTGTTATTTTTTGAATTTTGCAAAGATAGTTTTTTCTCTGTTTGCTCCGTTACCTTTTGTTTGTTGATGCACTGCTCAGTGAATCAGGATTGTGAGAAAAGATTCCCATTTTGGGAAAGGATATGTAAGCTAAGTTGTAAACCGGACTCAGGAGGAAGGTGAAAGCTCTTTCAGTAAAGCATTTATTAATCTTTCCAATGCTATTTTCTTTGATTCATAGTTCATTGCGAGTTGACAATCAACATAATTTATCCCGTTCCAATTGTTAAACGTAGTATTCAATCCCTTTTCCCTGATCTTGAAATTCTTAACCGGATTGTGTATGTCGAATTTCACATCAAGTATTTCAAGAATAATATCGGTATCAAGAACTTTATTTTTCATTGTATTGTGTTTTAGTTGTCAAATCACCTCCGGTAATTATTAATGTTTATAAATTTGACCGTTGAAATAGATATTTACTTTATTTATTCCCGTTGTGAAAATAATAAGGTCTCTGATAAGAGAGATTTCAGCAATTCTTTCATTTGTTATAGTGCTTCCGCTGCAGTGTTGAAATGCTTTAAGAAATCTGCTTTGGTCAAGATATGCAATTGTGTTGTAATCAAGTTTATACGGTTGTGGGATATACCTTTCAATAATATAAACTTCGCCATTGCAAAATGTTTTTAAGAATCCCTGTTCCTCATAAACCATAACCATATCCTCAACATCGTAAAAGCTTGGTTCAAAATTGGTAATTGTCTGTACGCCGTTTCTGTCATAATATTTCAGTTTTCCCATATTATCCACATAAACGACCATATCATCACCCACTTTGAATGATTTTGGAATAAACGGTTCTATTTCGGTTACTTCTCCGTTAAGGAAAACATTAAAAACCTGGTCCGGAGTATCATAGAAAGCAACGATATCACGACCGGCATCAAAAGTTACTTCCTGTGAATAATCATCAAGAACGATAGTATGTCCATGATAAAACACTGAAAAGCTTTGAGTAGAACTGTTAACCCAGGCAATGGTATTGTCACCTGCTTTAAAAATTTTCAGCGGATTATAAATTAGCCCGTCCAAAACTTTAATTGTACGGCCGTTATAATAAACTTCCATTGTTTGTTTTACCTTGTCGTGCCAGGCTATTAAGCTATCCTGAACAATATAGCCGTCGGCAGCAGTACTAAGAACCTTTGTTTTTCCATTGTCATAAACGTTTAGTTGCTCATAAATTGAATATCCGAGAAGGTAGTCCGTAGCTGTGTATTTTATAGGACTTCCCTGAATCAAACTTTCCACCTGACCGTTACGGTAAATTTTCAGATTTTGGTCATTGTCAATATAAGCAATCAGGATACCCCCAACCTGAAAATCCTGAATTTCCAGATATTCAAGTTGAGTGAAAATACCTGCTTCAAAAGCCCAGAAGCGATGCAGATTATCGTTGAATGCGGCCAGTGTTTGTGAGTTTGCATTTATACTAAGGAGGAGAAACAAAAATGGAATAACTGTTTTTTTCATCTTTATGTAATTATTTGATAGTGACAGTAAAATACAAAAATTAGGCCATGAAATTATAGCTCAAATATTGGGATTGTTAATCTATTTCATAGCAATGGTCTCAATCTCAATCATTACCCCGAGAGGCAACTTTACTACTCCATAAGCTGCTCTTGCAGGCGGGTTTGAAGGATAATATTCCGCATAAATTTCATTCATAGCCGCAAAGTTATCCATATTGTCGAGCAGGCAGGTTGATTTAACCACATTATTAAATGTATAACCGGCAGCTTTTAAAATTGCTTCTATGTTTTTCATAACCTGTCTGGTTTGCTCTTTTATTCCACCTTCAACGATTTTTCCTGTTTCGGGATTAATGGGAACCTGCCCTGAAATAAATAGAGTTCCGTTGCTTTCCACAGCCTGACTGTAAGGTCCTATGGCTTTGGGTGCTTTTTCCGTTTGAATTATTTTTTTCATTTGTTATTTTTATTTAATGATTAATAGTCTCTGAAATCCTTCTTTTTATCAAGTTTGAGGTCTTGCAGTAAACTTGACTTAATATTGATTGAAAAGTTCCAGCTTTGTCTGAATCCGAAAGGAATCCAGTTGAAACTCATTTCCCAGCAATGCAAGTCACGGTATATCCCGATAGACGTATATGTGAATTCCGTTTTTTCAAAGTCAAATCCCGAACGGAAATCAATTTTCCATTTTGGTGTAACACTTATATTTCCCGAAAATGAAAGAGTTTGCACGAGAGTTCTTACTTTGTCAATTTCGTAATCGGTGTAGCCGTTATAATATTTATATGTTGTTGTGTAGTTCAGGTTGTAACCAAAGCGAAAAGACCATGGTATATCCCAATCAATATAGTTGTCCATATTCTGTTTCAGGTCTTCAACCTCCTGTTCGGAAGCTGAATTCGGTTTTATCTCCTTTTTTGTTTTCTTTTTGGAAGAAAAACTGTAATTAAGACCTACGGTCCATCTGAACATCTCCGGTCTGAATAACTTTTTGTTTACATCCCATTCAAACTTGTTAATACGTTGTCCTTTTTCGTTAAGTGCATAAGGGTCGAACGAACTGGCAAATCGGATGTTGAGTTTTTTAAAGATTGTTGAATATCCGGTAATTGCCAGCGGACTTAAATTTAAAGAATCCCTTGCCATGTTGTATGACATTGAAAAAGACAGGTCATCAAAGATAGTAATCTTTTTCGTTCCTGTAACGGTATCTTTTCGTGCCCGGACTTTCATTTGTAAATTATTGCTTAACCTCAGGCTTACATTGCCGAATTTACCGGCCGGTGCTGTTCCGTAAATAAAACCGTCATAATAAGAGTATTGTTGTTTGACTCCATTATTATTTAAATAATAATTGTAGTATCCCCATTCCGGTGCGCTGAAATCGGGATGCCAGGTAAATGATAGTGAGGGTTTGAAAACATGTCTGATTGCATTGACCGGTCCTCCTTTAAAGGCATACATTCCATACATTGTCGTACTTAAACTTGATGTGAAATTGAAATCACGAACCGCATTGAATCCCGGAATAGTATCGGTTCCGACATAACCTGTTACAGGCTCTCCGTTTATAATTATGGTATCGTTATTCCACGATTTAACATGTTTTTGGCTATACCATCTTTCAGTGTAATTGAAACTGTTTGTCCAGACGATGAATTTTGCAAGTTTTATTGACCCCGTTGATAACTGAATACTGTTTCTGATTCCGTTTTTCATTTTACTATATATATTATTGTCAAAGAAAAGGGAGTCATATGTGTTTATCAGGTTCTGGGCGGCAACATTGTAATTAACACTAATATTTTCGTACCACTTCGGTTTGCCGATTTGTACTTTCTTTCTGAGCGGATAAAAACGGTTTACAGAGAAGGTTAATGAGGGTAGAGTCAGATTTAATTCCTTTGTGATAGTATTTTGAGATAAGTTACCCCCTGCATTCAAAAAATATTTTCCGTTCCAACTCTTTGAATAATTGATGCTTGACTGGAAAGTGTTTGAAAGGTATGCATTGGAATTAACCGGATTAAATTTGTTATATTGCGAGCTAACTATGTTTACATTTGCCGAAAAGTTGGTTCCCGGCCTTGCCTTCGGATCCTGATTATGTATCCATCTGATTGAGAAATCGCGGTTTCTCGAATAATCGGGCGAACCCTCTTCTCCAAGAATGTTAATTGCATAGTTAGCATTAAAATAACCATTGTATTTATAACGTTTCCTGTAGTTCATACTCGGTTTTATTGCCCAGCTTCCCAATGAGTAAATATCACCTTTTATTGTGAAATCCATATAGTCATTTATTGCCCAATAATAACCACCGTTTTCAAGATAGAAGCCTCTTTGAGCCGATTCACCCCAGGTTGGAATTACTATTCCCGATCTTTGTCCGTTATTATTGGGAAACATCCCGAAAGGAACTCCAATGGGGGTGGGCACATCTTCAACGACAAAATAGGCCGGCCCCGTTACAATTTTATCATCAGGGATAACCTTGGCTTTTTTAAATCTGAATTCATAATGCGGGTGGTCCAGATTACAGGTTGTAAACTTGCCCTGATAAATATTCATTACATTATTAGGTAGTTTCTTAATTGTTGTTCCGTGAAGATACATATCTCCATCCTGAGTAAGTACTGTTTCTACAAGTCCTTTTTCGGTTTCATAATTGTATTTCATTTGTTTTGACTTGAAACTGTTATCCCCCCTCGTAAAGACAGGTAATCCCGTGTCGTTACCCAATGAGTCGGTTAATCCTTTTGCCGTTAATGTGCTGGTGCTGAAGTCAATGACAACATAGTCAGCCTTAAGATTAATATCTTTAAAGCTTATATCGTCATCTTTATACATATAAACTTTTTGGGATGATATATCGAAATGAATGGAATCTTTGGCAGAGTAGTCAACCCTTGCTTTAATAGCATCCGGAGAAATACCGTAGCTTATTGAATCTTTTTTAACAGCTAATGTATCGCTTTGTCCCATAGCAATCGTGTCAGGATTAACTCTTGGAATTGAGTCCTGTGCACCTGCCATAGGAAGGTATAAAACACTTACAAGCCAGAATAATAATCTAAGGCCGCTCTTTGTTAATAATTCAGTTGACAATTTTATATAAAATACTTTTATTAAATATTAACTTTGCAGGATATACAACAGAACATTTTTTATGGTTCAAAACTAAACAAAAATATAGTATTAAATTGAAACGTTTATTTTTATTTTTTGGTATTTTATTTTTTTTACTGACAACAAGTATTTATTTAACAGCTCAGGTTGATAATAAAATTACAAAAGTTGTCATTGATGCCGGGCATGGTGGTAAAGACCCGGGAGCGCTTGGTAGTAGGTCGAAAGAGAAAAATATTACTTTGAGTGTAGCTCTTAAAACCGGAAAATATATTGAAGAAAATTTAAAGGACGTTGAAGTAATATATACCAGAAAAACCGATGTTTTTATAGAATTACACAAGCGGGCACAAATTGCAAACGAAAGTGGAGCCGATGTGTTTATTTCCATTCATTGCAATTCTAATAAATCTTCGCAACCCAAGGGGGCGGAAACGTATGTAATGGGGCTCCATAAAACTCAGGATAATCTTGATGTTGCCAAGACTGAGAATGCTGCTATCTATTATGAAGAAGATTATAAAACCCAATATGAGGGATTTAATCCTAATGCTGACGAAGATTATATTCTGTTGTCAATGTTTCAGAGTGCAACTATTGATGAAAGCATAAACCTGGCTCAAAAGGTTGAAACTCAGTTTCGTGATAGGGTTGGCAGAAAAGACAGGGGAGTTAAACAGGCCGGTTTTTGGGTTTTGTATAAGACAACTATGCCGGGAGTCTTGATTGAACTTGGGTTTTTAAGTAACCCCGCTGAGGAGAAGTTTTTATTATCGGAAGAAGGACAGGATTATATGGCATCCGCGATTTACCGAGCCTTCAAACAGTATAAAAAAGAATTTGAAGAGGCAAATTCCGACTTAAAACCTGTTGTGGTTGAAACAAAACCAAAGCAGATTGTTTATTATCGTGTCCAGTTTGCATCATATAAAAAGAAAAAGTCACCTGATTTTAGAAAATTCAGAGGAGTTGAAGATATCAGAATGTTTACCCGGGACGGATTATTCAAATACTTGACAGGAAACTTTACATCATACAGCGATGCATTGGCATTAAAGGAAAAGATGCGCAAAAAGGGATTTAAAGATGCTTTTGTCGTGGCGTTTCTCAATGAAGAGAGAATCTCATTAAAGGAGGCAAAAGCCATTAATAAAAAATAATATTCTCTGAAAATACAATAAAATGTTAAAAAATGGATTATTTTTGTACAAAACTTATTGAAAATTGAAGATATCAAAAGAGTTTATAATAGGATTTGTTGTGACAGTTGCCCTAATTCTTCTTTATTGGGGTTTTAACTTCCTGAAAGGAAAAGATATATTTTCTAATGAGATTATCTATTATTCTATTTACAAGGATGTTACCGGGCTTGAAAAGTCAAATCCCGTTTTGATTAACGGTCTTGAGATAGGGCGCGTCAGGGATATGAGATTTACTTCTCCTGGAGCAACTGATGTTATTGTCGAAATACTGATAAAAACACCTGTTGATATTCCGGTAAATTCAATTTCGCGCATATATAGTTCAAGTATTCTCGGATCAAAAGCAATAGAAATCAAACTTGGAAATTCTAACGAATTGGCTCAGCCGGGTGATACTCTGATTTCGCAAACTGAGGAGTCAATAAAAGAAGCTGTTAGTCGAGAATTACAACCATTGAAGCTAAAGGCGGAGAATCTTATGAATTCAATTGATACTGTAATGACGATGCTTGAATCTTTGTTTGATAAGACAAACCGTGGAAATTTCGGCAAAAGTGTGGAGCATATTGCCAATTCCTTTGAAAATCTTGAAAATACAACTGCCTCGCTCGATACCCTGATGAATTCTCAAAAGGTGAGAATAGCAGAGATACTTGAAAATATCGAATCAATTAGCTTGAGCCTCAGGGCAAATCAGGATAATTTCAATAATATAATGTCTAATTTTTCCGATTTGAGTGATACCCTGGCGAAAATGCAGGTTACCGAAACCCTTGCTTCGGCAAATAAGGCGATGAATGAGTTTTCAGAAATAGCTGCCGGAATAAACAATGGAGAGGGTAGTCTCGGGATGTTGGTAAAAGATGACTCACTGTATATTCATCTGCAAAAATCGGCGAGAGACCTTAACTTGCTTCTGGAGGATATCCGGAAGAATCCGAAAAAATATGTGAAAGTATCTGTTTTCTAAATAGGATTTGCTGAAAAAATGTGCGGTACCTCAGGTGCAAAACCGCAATAATTGTCAACATTTGATAAAAGTTTAAGTGATATTTATAATTATTGGAATATGAGGATGTTGTATGTTTTTTAGTAGACCCTGAATAAAAAAAATACGATGATTTCTCATCGTATTTTTTTACTGTTTTGCGTTTGATTAAGAAATCTTAATCTCTTTATGAGCTTTGATGACGGCTTCTTTCTTTTTCGGAAGCGTAACACTTAGAATGCCGTTTTTGTAAGAAGCTTTTATTTTCTCACCATCAACCGATTCCGGTAATCCGAATGATCTGCTGAATGGGTTGTAGCCAAACTCTCTTCTTGTGTATATTTCCCCTTCACTTTCATTCTCAAATTCTTTTTCCGAAGAGATTGTAAGCACATCATCATTCAATTCGATTTTAAAGTCGCCCTTGCTGAGCCCGGGAGCTGCAACATCAATTCTGAATTTATCCTCGGATTCAACAATATTTACCGATGGTACCCAACCGTCTTTCTTCTCACCGAAAAATGTTGAAAAAAGATCTTTTCCGAAAAAGTCGTCAGCCGTACCCGGCAGAAATGTTCTTGTTCTCATTACTGGTAACATAACTTTGTCCTCCTATTTTTAATTAAACTTATTAACTTAATTTTTTGTCTTTCACCTCTCAAATTGTATTCCAGCTTGGAAAAATGCAGTAATCCGGGTAAATATCACCATAAAGCAGACAAAAAGGCGTATTTGTTGGAGTTTTGTAAAAATAAAGCTGACAATATGGCGTAATTGTTTTAGGATTTTTTAATGTTGGCTGTATTCCTTATTTCCACTTTTTGTACTCCGCCAGCAAACTTGTGCAGGTTTCGTCGGGTGTTGTGATGTGGGTTGTAAGAGTGAAAGTTTTTTCCGTTTTCGGCCAGAAGACAACCGGCATATAGTCTCCTCCGAATTCGCCACTGGTGCTCAAAAATGTTTCCGACTCAACTCCCGTTCCTATGCTGTACATATATGGGCATTTGCTGTCGTATTGATATAATCCTACGCTTTTAAGATTTGAAAAGTCAATTACCACCTCTCCGTAAAGCTGACCGTTATGCTCATACAGCCTTTTTGACCGGACAATTGCACTCTGAAAGTTCTTTTCCACTTCTGTTCCGTTTATATATGACGAAAGTAGTTCCTGAAAATCTTTTGAAGATACGTCTGCCGTATCATTTTTCATTGACATAATATTTATGTATGTGATGGTGAGTGTGCCGGAATGAGAATCCTTCATCTTAAATTCGTATTTTTTCTTTTCAACTGTAAGACAGCTACTTGCAAGCAATGCAATGAGGATGAACAGAATGGAGTGTTTTAATATTCTCATGTTTTTAAATTTTTGCCAAAAGTAACAAAAGTAGTTCTGGAAACAGGAAATTTTTTATTTCCAATGAATGTTTATTTTTGTGGCCGCTTTTGTTGACAAGTACGAATGTTTGTCTCCAATGAATTTATAGCTTATGGATTTATCTTCACTTTTTGATGCTTTTTTGGCTAACCTAATGGATACGAGTTGGCTGGAGTTTGTTGCTGTTGTTTTCGGTCTTGCAAGTGTTTGGTTTGCAAAACAGGAAAAGATACTTGTTTATCCCACAGGAATAATCAGCGTTTTGATATACATTTTTATATGCTTTAATGTCAAGTTGTTTGCCGATGCAGGAATCAATCTGTTCTATTTTATTATGAGTGTTTACGGATGGTATATGTGGACGAAAAAGACAGACAAGCCGCCTTTAAAAATATCTTTTAACTCTTTGAAAGATTGGATAATAACCGGATTGGTATTTTTATTATCTTTGGGTGTAATTATATTTTTACTGAAATATTTTAACGGCGATGATACTGATTACTGGTCAACGAATGTACCGTATATTGATACTTTTACCACATCTGTTTTTATTGTGGCAATGTTGCTTATGGCTTTGAAAAAGGTTGAAAGCTGGATATTCTGGATTATAGGAGATGTGATATCCGTACCGCTATATACTTATAAAGGATTGGTTTTTACAAGTTTTCAGTTTTTGGTATTTTTAATCCTTGCTGTTATGGGATATGTGGAATGGAAAAGAAAAGCGTTAAACCGTTATACTGGTTCTTGACAGGTTTGCAAAAACAAACCTTCTTAGAACCAGTTATACTCGAAAGAAATCAACCAATAAAGTTGCAAACCTGATTTCTTTCGGTATAAAGTATTGAGAAATTTAAAAAATGCCTTAATTACCTTTAATTATTAAAAAAATCAAATGTTAAAAAGAATAGCAATAACAGGACCGGAAAGTACCGGTAAGTCGGAATTGGCAAAGCAACTCGCCGAACATTACAAAACCGTTTGGGTTCCGGAATATGCAAGGCAATATCTTGAGAAGAGAAACGGAAAGTATGAGATGGAGGATATCGTTCAAATTGCAAAAGGACAACTTAATCTTGAGGAGGAAATGGCTGCAAAAGCCGGAGGTTATCTGTTTTGCGACACCGACCTGTTTGTAACAAAAGTATGGAGCGAATATAAATACGGCCAATGCGATCACTGGATTCTGGAAAAGGTATTGACGCACCGTTACGACCTCCACCTGCTGATGGATGTTGACCTTGAGTGGCAACCCGACCCGCTCAGGGAGAATAAAGAAGAGAGACAAAAACTTTTTGATATCTATATGGAAGAACTGGCTCAATATAAATATCCCTTTTTTATTATTGACGGCAAAGGTGAGGAGAGGTTAAAGGCTGCCATTCAGGTAATTAATAACTTTTTTCTCTATGTTTGATATTTGACTTTCACAACTCTTTTCTCTTTTAAAAACATAATAAAAAGGTAAAGGGAAGAGGTTATATATGCAATGTCAAGTGTAATGCAGGCTCCGGTGAGTCCATATTTTTTTAACAGTAAAAAGAGGAAAACGGCTGTAACCGCCAATCCGACGGACGACTTTATAATCAGTATCCTCATCTTGCCTATTCCCGAGAAATAGTGTCCGTAGATATTTGATACGGCTATGGCGATAATACCGGGAAACATATAAATTGTCAATTCCTTAACACCTGCAAACTTTTCTCCGAAGATAAATGTGAAGAGACTTTCGGGAATGAAAAACAGTACAACCATTGCAAGCAGTGAAATCACAAGGCTGTTCAGTGCCGCCTTTTCGGTTAGCTTTATGCGGTGTATGGCATCTGCGGTGTTTATGATATTTGAGTAATGTATGGCGGAGATGCTTTTGCTTATTACCCATACGGCTTCTGTAATGGCTATGGCAATTGAAAAAATACCGAGTAGTGCCAGCCCGAGCCAGGCGGTTATGAAATAGTATGATAATCTGTAATTTAAAAACTGAATGAAATAGCTCAGTTCCGACTTGAATCCGTAGTTTGTCATCCTTTTTCCCGTTATGAAATCAGGGACAAAGTGAAAGCCTGAACTTTTAAAGACGGAAACCAATCCCGTTAACCACACTGTGCCGTAAGAAAGAAAATAGGAATAGAAAAAAGCATAAACGGTTGTAATATGAACCAAATAATATAGTATTATCAGAAAAATAAGTATCAGTACCGGAGGGAGCAGTGTGAAAAGATTGTAAAGTTTGATATTTTTTTTCCCGAGCCAATAGTTGGAAATCATTGTGGCAAAGGATATTGCAAGTGCAATAAAGAAAAAATAAAAGTAGTCGAATCCCTGGATGAATGAAAATATGATTGCACCGGTCAGAGTTGTGATAACAGTACCCGTAAAGGCAAAACTGAAAATTTTATTCCTGTCGAGCTTGGGAGTGTGAAACGCCAGTGTACCGCCGGAGGATATATTGTTCAGAATTACGATTATCGAAACGTCTGCAATAATGAGAGCTATCAGCCCGCGACCTTCATCTCCCCATAATCTTGAAGAGATGACCACAAGGGCAAAATTTGTGATCAGAACAACGGTTCTCGTGATTATGGTAAATATTGTTTCGCGCGAGAGCATTATTTTTTATTCAAATTATATATAAACTCAATGAAATCATCTTTTATTGTACTCCAGTTATACCTTGTCTCTGCAAGTTTCCTTGCTGCCGAGCAATGTTGCAAGTATAACGATTTGTTGTCAATATAATTCAAAATCAAATCCGAAATATTATTAGCATCTTCGGGATTGACAAGATATCCGAATTTGCTTATTTCAACCTCTTTACGAATTGCTTTCAGAGTTGTGTATATTACCGGTCTTTTTAGTGCCGCATAATAGAACAGTTTTATGGGCAGACAGTGCCGGTTCTCAAGATCATCCGAACGAAGATCAAGAAAAATATCGGTATCGCTTATTAATTTAATGAAAGTAAAGAACTCCTGCATCGGATAGAAAGTGAATTTTACATTTTCAGGTAGTGAATCAATTGTATTCTCAAAATCTGCTTGCTCCTTTTTATTATCATACCAGCCTATAACTTTAATAGATATTTTTAGACCGGGTCTTTTCTCCGTCAATTTGAAAATTGCATTCAAAAAATTACCGAATCCCTTTTCAATACTGAGTTTTCCCGAATATGACAACTGCAAGTGATTATCACCCAAAGCCGGCTCTTTTAATGTTATGTATTTTAAATCGGGATAATAACCGGAGTAAATGAATTTTTTACGAGGGAAAAGAATGCGGTAGGGCCTGCTTTTATACCATTCCCCGAAAATATAAGCATCCGCTTTTGAAGCTGTTATAAGATTGAATATCAGAATTTTAATAAAGTTTACTGTTTTTAAAACAAAACCGTACCGGGCAAGAAACTTTTTTGAGGGAAACCATTCGGTTATATCATAAACTATTTCCGGTTTTGTGACGGCTTGCTTCTTGAATTTTGTTGCGGCAAATACTGTAAGCGGTTCCTGACAAATGATGATATCGGGTTTTGAATTATTTAATAGCTGTACAAATCTTTCAATTTTCTCTTTTTTTGTCAAATTATCATCATCAAAGCAATTGAATGCAACACCGTTTTCCACCCCCGAAAATAGCAGTTTACTGCTTATTATTTCCGTTTTGAATCCCGATTCCGTAAGTGTACGCGCCTGATGATAATATGTTCTATCATCTTTTGGCAGGTGTCCGGATGTGATAAAAGAGACTTTCATAATTCACGAAAAACGACCGGACGAAAATAGCAAATTTTCATCAACTCTTAACCTTCATTGTCAGGTTGATTTCCGGATGACTTTTTAGGGAGATTTCCGAAAGAGAATCTCAAAAGGCCGAGAGCCACGGAAACGGTCGGTTTATTTTGGTCGAAGTAAGTTGCCACATCACGGATTGCAAATCCCAGTTCCCACATAAAACTGCTATTGTTGAACGGGAAAAACGAAATCCCCATGGGAATGGCATAACCTGTTTCGCCTCCGTAAATAAAACCGGCAGAGAACCTCATCCATTTTACAGGCATAAGCCTTGTCCCCAACCCGAACATTGTTTTGGTGTAAGCTCCGGGTGCCGTTTTGTTCATCGGGACATAAACATCGGTTCCGAATTCATATTTGTTTTTTAAAATGTATGCCGCTCCGAATCTCATATTCATCGGCAAATCGGTTGTGTAGCTCTCGGCGCCTTCCCAGCCTCCCCATTTCAGATTCTCGAAAGTGCCTACATTTTGAAGATCGAAAATGCTGTAACTGTCCAATCCTTC
>JALSSR010000241.1 GCA_026984135.1 Bacteroidales bacterium | reverse complement strand
AGAACTCGGTTTGGAAACCGTTGTTGATGATATAGGGAATGTTATTATCAAGAAACCTGCAACTCCCGGTATGGAAGACCGCAAAGGAGTTATCCTGCAAGGTCATCTTGATATGGTGCCGCAGAAAAACAGTGATAATAACCACGATTTTGAAAAAGACCCCATTGATGCCTATGTTGACGGCGATTGGGTGACTGCAAGAGGTACAACGCTTGGTGCAGATAACGGAATGGGGGTAGCTGCGGCTATGGCTGTGCTCGAAGCCGACAATATAGCACACGGTCCTGTTGAAGCGCTTTTTACAATTGATGAGGAGACCGGAATGACGGGCGCTATTAACCTGAAACCGGGTTATCTCAACGGTGATATTTTGCTGAATATGGACTCGGAAGATGAAGGTGAACTTTACATAGGCTGTGCCGGCGGTATTGATACCAATGTAAAATATAATATTAAGAAAGATCAGGTGCCGGGAGGTACAAAAGCTTTTAAACTTGTCGTGAAAGGTCTCAAAGGCGGACACTCCGGACTTGACATTCACCTTGGCAAAGGGAATGCTTGTCTGATACTTAATAAGGTTATGATGGAAGCTGCCGAAAAATTCGGCTTGCGCATTTCGGAAATTGATGCAGGAAGCCTGCGTAATGCCATACCGCGTGAAGCAACTGCAAATGTTGTAGTCCCTGCCGAATATGATGCCGCTTTCAAATCTTTCCTTAATGAAATTCAGACTTCGGAGAAAGAGGCATTGAAAGATATTGATCCCGACCTGGAGATTTTTGCAGAGGAAGTACAGTTGCCGAATATGGTTATTGATAAAACCACTCAGGAAGGATTGCTCAACGGCGTTGCAAACTGTCCCAATGGTGTTTTAGCCTGGGATGCTAACCTGCCGGGTGTGGTTGAAACCTCATCAAACCTTGCAATTATTAAAATGAACGATGATGCTGTTGAGATTGCATGTCTTACGAGAAGCGGTGTTGATGCCGAAAGAGATAAATGGGCACACAAAATCGCAGATAATTTCAGGGAAAATGGCGCTGAAGCAAGTCATGCAGGTGCTTATCCGGGATGGAAACCCAATGTTAATTCCGAAATTCTCGAAACTATGAAGGAGGTTTATAACCATAAATTCGGAAAAATTCCCGAAGTGAAAGTTATCCACGCCGGTCTTGAGTGCGGAATCCTCGGTGCAACATACACTAATTGGGATATGATTTCCTTTGGTCCCACAATCAGATATCCCCACTCTCCCGACGAAAAAGTAAACATTGAAACGGTACAAAAATTCTGGGATTATTTAGTTGAGACACTTAAAAATATCCCTAAAAAATAATCGTCTCGATTAATCATAATAGAAACCCGGAAGTTTTGCTTTCGGGTTTTTTATTCCCTGAAAAATTTATATAAAAACTCTGCTTTTTTCTTTCCTATGCCATCAACTTCAATCAGGTCAATTATGTCGGCGAGAACGATATTCTCAATGGTTTTGAAATGAGTCAAAAGATTTGAAGCCAATGTCGGACCCACACCGGGCAGGTTGCCTATGAAATAATGAATATTTGTTCGCTTTACTCTTGTCTTACCACCTGTATTGCGTATGAACTGCGGAGGGTTAAGCCGTTGACGGGCGGCCAATATCATAAGGTTGGCGGTATCTTCCTTTCCCGATGACCTTATTACGGGAATTTGCCACGACAGAGTTACCGAGAGTAAAGCTCCTTTTATTGATTCGGCAGTTATTTTCGATCCGGCTTCAAATGGATTTCCCTCAACAATGATGAGCGGGAGCATTCCTGTTTTTCGTAATCCGGAACATTGATTGAAAAGCCTGCCGTTTTTTATTGATTGTATAAAATCCTGTGAGGTCTTACGTTCGACAATTATGCTTTCATTTATGATATAATCACCGGTAGCAAGTTGCAACAGCCTGAGACTAACTCCCTTTTTTATAAGTATTTCGGGAATACCCGATTTCCTTTCCCTGTTGTCTGCAATGATTGATATTTTCATAATGTATGTTTATATATAAGATAAAAATAATATTTTTGATGTAATTATTGAAATTTTATCTATTTTTGTTTCATAATCAAACAATAATAAATTAATTATGAAAAAAACAAGTTTAGCCCTTTTTGTTTTCGTTTTGGGTACGGTTATAGTCTATGGTCAAATTAATTTTAATGAACTACAGAAGATTAAAAATGGTACGGAGCAAGAAAACCCAACTAATTATGATTATTCATTACATAAATCCGGTAATATAATTACTGATTATGGAGAGCCACCTGATTGGTCTTGGGTAAGTGAATTTGGAGGTACAGGTGTTGATTATTCCTCTGATATTATTATGGATGAAGATGGAAATATTTATATGACAGGTAGATTTTCCGGTGAAATATCTATTGAAGGTAATTCTTATGTTAGTTTAGGTGATTGGGATGGAATTGTTGCTAAGTTCGATATTTCAGGTAATTTTATTTGGTTGACCCAATTTTATGCGCAAGAATATAAAAAAATAGTTTCGAATGACATTAATATTGATGCTGATGGAAATATTTATGTAACAGGATATTATACAGGTGCAGCAACAATTGGTGACTTTACACTTCCAGGCAATAGCTCTGAAAGTTTATTTTTTGTAAAATTAAATAATGAGGGGGGGGTTTTACTTGCGAAAAATAACGGGACAAATTCCTATTCCGGGTTAAAAATAAATTCAGACGGAGATGGAAATATCTTTGTCTTGGGAAAGTGCGGAGAAACAACCGGATGGAATCACTATAGTGAATTGTTAAAATATAGCTCATCAGGTAATTTGCTAACCTCGCTTTATTTCGAACAGGTTTTTAATAATATGGTTATTCACGGAAATTCGATTTATTTTACGGGAGCAATCACTGAAGCAGGATATATTGGTACGATTTGGGTTGAACCGACAAATTCAGGTAATCTGTTTGTTGCCGAATCCGATTTGAACTTCTCTTTCAACCAGATAACAGTGGCGGAAGCTACAAGTAATGGCTATAGTGTCGGGGAATCAATGTTTTGTGATGATGACGGAAGTTTGTATGTAGCTGGACGCAAGAAGGGAGATTTACAAGTTGGCAACATAACTTTTGAAAATTACCCACCTGGTTTTTTGCTGAAATTTTCTTCTTCCTGTGAACCTGTATGGGGGAAAGATATTTATACACTTAACATTTATCAAGATATAAAGATTACAGGTGGTTATGGAAAATTATTTTTATTTTATAACTTCAGTGGTGCCAATTTATATGAATATAATATTGAGAATGGAGATGAAATCAACAGCTCAGTATATTTTTATAAAATGAATGAGTTTTGTTATAATCCTGTGACATACTCTATTGTGGCAACAGGAGTAAAAAACGATTTGATATATTTATCTCTTTTAAATGAAGCTTTTTCTGAAACATGGTTTAAATCTTTTAGTGGTGATTCGGGTAATGCGAGGGTTTGCGGGATAGTAACCGATAATGATAAAAATGCTTATGTCTACGGATATACCACAAGTGATATTGACTATTTCGGGCAAGTTCAGGATGAAGGATTATTTTTGGCAAAACATAACATTAATGGAGAGATTTTATGGAAAAAAACATTTCTATGCGATGACTTTAAACTGAGTTCTTATGGAAGTTATAATACTATAGATAGTATCAATAATTATGTGTATATTACCGGTACATTTTATAGCAGCCTGACAATTCCGGAATACACAGTGCTAATTCCGGAGTTATCTGGAAGTGTTTTTATAATAAAATATGATTTTGACGGGAATTTTATCTGGGCGAAAAAGAATGATTTCGATGGTGATGAACTCTGTTTATCTCCTGATAATGCCGGAAATATTTTGTTAAGCGGTATTTTCTATTCGGAGATTATTAATATCGGAGGTACAACATTGACTTCCAATGGTTTTTCCGATGTTTTTATTGCAAAATATGGAAATGACGGAGAAGCTATATGGGCAACCAGTGGCGGTGGCGAAACAGATGAATTCAGCGGATTGGTTGCGACAGATAGCGATAACAATATTTACTTTACCGGGGAGTTTACTTCCGAAAATGTTACGTTCGGTAATTCTCAAATAACACTTCTTGAAGGAGATGGAAATATTGTATTTGCAAAATTAAATTCTAATGGAGAGGTTTTGTGGTTAACTTCAAAAGCAGGTTCAACGGTTAATTATGGTGACTGGTATTGTTGGCCTACAGGCATTAAAACCGATAATGAAGGTTATATATATATTAAGGGATGGCATACCGATTCGACATATTTTGATAATTTCTTATTACTAAGTCCTGATTATAATTATAGCTATTTTATAGGTAAATTTGATCCTGACGGTAATACGGTTTGGGTAAATTCAATCAGAATGCATTTGTTGGCATATGATTTTAATCAGATGGATGTTGATTTTGAGGGTAGTGTTTATTTGGGTGCACAGGTAAGGGATACATTGGAATTTGGTGATGACTATACATATTATCCCGTTGAAGGAATGACAGATATTTTTGTTTCAAAGTATAAGACTAATGGTGAGTTGGAGTGGGTGAAAACTGCACAGGGAAATAATGGTACGGCAGCTATTCAAAGTGTGGCATTTCTCGACAAAGATAATATAATAACAGGAGGATATTTTATGGGGAACTTTTCTGTTGGTGATGAGCAATTATATTCTAATAACAGACATGGTTTTGTTGCACTTTTATCCGATATAGTTGGTGTTGAAGAAAATGAAACCGGAGTTGATCTATTTGATATCTCTCCAAATCCTGCAAAATCATATTTTTCTATTACTTTTAATGATGGTGCGGTTGTTAGATCACTATCAATTGTTAATGTTAACGGAGAGATCGTTTACAGGAATAATAATATTTCGCGAAAAAGAAGATTGCTCATTGATACAAGCATATTATCAAAAGGTATATACTTCATTAGAATTGAGACTGATAAGAGTTATCAGACAAAGAAAATAGTAATCAATTAATTCATGCGGTTTTATTATTTGTTGACATAAAAAATATTTTTATTTTTTTCTTGTCATAAAATAAAATATACATATCTTTGCACCCTCAAAAAAATAGGTAACAATGAAAAGAACATTTCAACCATCGAGAAGAAAGAGAGTTAATAAGCATGGCTTCAGAGCAAGAATGGCTACTAAGAACGGGCGTAAAGTTTTGGCAAGAAGACGTGCCAAAGGAAGAAAGAAATTGACGGTTTCCGACGAAAAACTTGATAAGAGATAGTTTATCAGGGTATTAACTCTGTAAGAATATATCATTGGGGAGATAATTTTTAGATTATCTCCTCTTTGTTTTTTTATACGATTATCCTTTTGTTTGAAAGAATTATTCTACTTTTGTCTCAGATTGATTTGTCGGTTATATTAAATATATGCAACTCCTCAGAACAATATTGATAATTTTGATAGTTTACTATCTGTTTAAACTGATAGCAAGGTATGTCATGCCGTGGATTGCAAAATATTTCATAAATAAAGCTGCAAAAAATTTTCAGGACAGATATAATGAACCGGCTCAAAAAAAGGAAGGTGAGGTATCTATTGATTATAAGCCTGAGAAAAAAGCAAAACTTGATGATATTGGCGAGTATGTTGATTACAAGGAGGTGAAAGATGAATCTGATTAAAAGAATTCTTTTTAAAATATTCGGACTGAAGAACTATCTTAAAATTGTTAGTTCCGCCTTTTTCTTTTTTTACAAAACGGGATTACTGAAAGGGAGTCCTGTTATCAGCCACCATTATTTTGTCAGAAATCTTATTCACGAGGGTGATTTTATCATTGATATTGGTGCAAATTTGGGTTATTATTCCGTTATCTTTGCAGAATTAACAGGTAATACAGGAAGGGTTTTTAGTGTTGAACCGGTTACCACGTTCCGTGAGGTTCTGGTGCGAAATACCCGAAAATATAAAAATATTGAAATTGTTCCCTATGCACTTGGAAAGGAGAATGGCGTAACTGTCAGGATGGGGATTCCTGCCGGAAATAAATATCTTAGTCACGGACGTACGCAAATAATGGATGATGATTTTGAGAGTAAGTTTACTTTCGACGTGACAGTAATGAATCCGAATGAGGTTTTTAAATCCCTTGAAAAACTTGACTATATAAAGTGTGATATTGAAGGATACGAAGGCATAGTAATTCCTGAGATGTTATCTTTGATTTCAAAATTTCAGCCTATAATGCAGATTGAAACCGGTGGAGAGGCCAAAGAAAAAATCGAGAAACTTATTGGTCAGTACGGATACAAAACTTTTAATCTGGTTAATGATAAATTGATTTCTGAAAAACAGAATAAAAATAAACCTTTTGGAGATATCTTTTTTATTCCCGAAAGCAGATTATCCAATATAAATAATAAATTATTTTTGACTTAATTAAATAGTGTAAATATGAAGAACATTGATTTTAAAAAATTCATCCCGCACATTGCAGCAATTTTTATTTTTCTGTTTTTAGCACTTGCTTATTTAAGTCCTGTTCTTGAAGGAAAGAAACTACAATCGAATGATGTCTCCAATTTCAAAGGAATGTCGAAAGAGATTGTTGATTTCAGGGCAAAGACAGGTGAAGAGCCTTTGTGGACAAATTCAATGTTCGGTGGGATGCCTGCATATCAGATATCTACAGAGTATAATGGAAACTTGATCAGGTTTATTGATAAAATATTCAGACTCGGGCTACCACATCCTGCCTGGATTGTGTTTATGTATATGTTTGGGTTCTATATTCTTATGATAGTACTTAGAGTAAATCCCTGGTTAGGTATTGCCGGCGCAATTGCTTTCGGGTTTTCCTCCTATTTTTTTATTGTTCTTGAAGCCGGACACAACTCCAAAGCACATGCCATTGCATATATGGCTCCGGTGTTGGCTGGATTTATTCTCACATACCGTAGAAAATACCTTTTAGGAGGTTTGTTGACCGTTTTGTTTCTTGCACTTGAGTTGCAGGCAGGTCATCCTCAAATAACATATTATCTTATGCTTGCCCTTTTATTGTTCGGTATTACGGAACTTTTTAATGTGACAAAAACCAAAGATTATCAGCCGTTTATTAAATCATCTGCTGTCGTAATTGTAGCTGTGGTTTTGGCTGTACTAACCAATATCACAAGTCTGTGGGCAACCTGGGAGTATGGGAAATACACAATTAGAGGTAAAACCGAGTTGACAACGGAAAAGGAAAACCGTACATCGGGTCTCGATAAAGATTATGCCACACAATGGAGCTATGGAGTAGGGGAGACCTTCACACTGATGATACCCGACGCTAAGGGTGGCGCATCAGGCGTAATAGGAAATGATGAAAGCGTTTTGTCGGGAGTTGATAGCCGGTTTAAAGAGTATGTTGCTAACAGTGCCAACCGTTATTGGGGTAATCAGCCTTTTACTTCAGGACCGGTGTATGTAGGTGCTATTATAATGTTTCTGTTTATTTATGGGCTGTTTATTATTAAGGGTGAATTAAAATGGTGGATACTTGCCGCTACAATTATGTCTGTAATGCTTTCGTGGGGAAAGAATTTTATGCCTTTAACCGACTTCTTCCTCGATTACTTTCCGGGATATAATAAATTCAGGGCGGTTTCAATGATACTTGTTATTGCAGAACTTACGATACCCATTTTGGCAATACTGGCTTTAAATCAAATTTTTAATGATCCTGAAAGTTTTAATCGCAAAATAAATTTATTCGGGGCGAAGATTAATCCCTTTTATATTTCTTTCGGACTGACTGCCGGATTATCACTTTTGTTTGCTTTGTTCCCGGGATTATTTTTTGATTTTATCAGCGATCAGGAGGTGCAATCAATAGCTCAACAGCAAAAGTCAAATCCCGAATACGGGAAGCAGATTGCCGATTTTTTTGCCAATGTTGAAATTGCAAGAATGAAAATATTTAAGGCTGATGCGTTCCGCTCTTTTATCTATATCTTGCTTGCTGCGGCAACTATCTGGGCATTTGCAAAGACAAAACTTAAGCAAGGCTATGCTTTAATAATAATAACCGTATTGATTTTGGTTGATATGTGGAGTGTTGACAAAAGATATCTTAATAATGATAAGTTTGTCTCCGCATCTAAGGTTAGCGTACCTTTCAGAAAAACAAAAGCCGATGAGTTTATTCTTAAAGATAAAGACCCCGATTACAGAGTATTGAACCTGACAGTTGATCCTTTTGCCGATGCAAGTACGTCATACTATCATAAATCAATCGGCGGATATCATGGTGCAAAATTGAGAAGATATCAGGAGCTGTACGATCATCAAATCAAAGGTAAATTTAATATGGCGGTTCTTAATATGTTGAACACCAAATATATTATTCAACCGGATAAAAATAAACAACCTACTGTGATGCCTAATACTCAGGCACTCGGGAATGCATGGTTTGTTGATGAAATTAAATGGGTGAAAAATGCCGATGAGGAGTTAGATGCGCTCACCGATTTTGATCCTGCAAAAACAGCAGTCATTGACGAACGTTTTAAAAATGAGCTTACAGGTTTTGTCCCTGTGAAAGATACAACCGCACTAATTAAACTCATAAGTTATGCTCCTAACGATCTTAAATATCAGTCGAATACCCACAAAGAACAACTTGCGGTATTTTCCGAAATTTATTATCCGAAAGGCTGGAATGCGTATGTTGACGGTGAGCTTAAGCCTCATTTCAGGGTGAATTACGTCTTGCGGGGAATGATAGTTCCGGCAGGCAAACATCTCATTGAGTTTAAATTCGAGCCTAAAGTTTACAATATCGGCGAAAAAATTTCCTTTGCAAGTTCCCTGCTTGTCATTCTGTTGGTCTTGGGATATATAGGTTATGAAATAAAACTGAAGTTTAGTTCAAAAGAGGAATGAAGAAAGTCCTTGTCATAACATATTATTGGCCGCCGAGCGGAGGTGCAGGAGTTCAGAGGTGGCTGAAATTTGTAAAATATCTAAGGAATTTCGGATGGGAACCTGTTGTCTATACCCCTGAAAATCCGGAAGCACCCGCCGTTGACGAATCTCTACTTAAGGATGTCCCGCAAAATTTGACCGTACTGAAAACGAAAATATGGGAACCTTATTCGGTTTATAAAAAGTTTGCAGGAATTAAGTCAGGTGATAAGATAAAAACCGGATTTTTGTCCGAAAAAAAGAAACCGTCACTTATTGAGAAATTGTCAATTCGTATTCGCGGTAACTTTTTTATTCCCGATGCGCGTAAATTCTGGATAAAACCCTCAATAAAATATCTGACAAAATATCTTAATGAGAATCCCGTGGATGCAATAGTCTCAACAGGGCCTCCACACAGTATGCATATGATTGCCCTCGGACTAAAAAAGAAACTGAATATTCCCTGGCTTGCCGATTTCAGAGACCCGTGGACAAATATTGATTTTTATGATCAGTTGAAATTGTCGGCAAAAGCAGATAAAAAACATCATGATTTGGAGAAGAAAGTATTGGAAGAGGCTGACATCATTACTGTCATCAGCGAAACAATGGCAACTGATTTTGAAGCCTGCGTCAAAAGGGAGTATAGCGTCATAACAAACGGGTTTGATGAGGATGACCATATGAGTGCCGGTGATGTTAAAAAGGATAGCAAGTTCTCTCTTGTATATATCGGTTCAATGAATAAAGCAAGAAATCCGGTTTCATTATGGAAAGCATTAGATGAGATACTCAGCGCAGATTATGATTTTAAGAATGATTTTGAAATGAAATTGATCGGGCAAATTGATTTTTCCGTTAAGAATGATATTGAAAAGTACGGAATTGAGAAGTTTGTTACTTACAAAGAATACATTGGGCATGACGAAATTATAAGAATACAGATGCAGGCAGGATTGTTACTCTTGGTGATTAACAAAACTCCTAACGCCAAAATGGTTGTTACCGGAAAACTATTTGAGTATATGGCTTCGGGAACCCCGATACTTTGTATTGGCCCTGAAGATGGGGATGCAGCAAAAATTATCAGGGAGACAAAAAGCGGTTTTGTTTCGGGATTTGAAAATGTTGAAAAATTAAAAAATGATATCCTTATTTGCTATACTCGGTTTAAAAGCGGAATGTTAGAAGCGGAAAAAGAAAATATTGATAAATACTCACGAAAAAACTTAACGAAAAAAATATCCGTTTTGCTTGACAGTTTAATCAAATAACTCTGGTCACAAACTTTGATGCATCATATTCTTCGTTAAAAAGATTATAAAGCTCGGTTATTATCGGAAAATCACAACTGATTTTTTTACCTTTGGTAATCTCATTGCAAAAAACATTAACGGCTATTTTCCCTTCCAGAGTAACTTTATCTGAGATATCTTCAACGAAGAATCCCTTTCCTATTAGAAGACCAAGTGTGCGGTTACGGCTAAGGTCATTAAGTGCAGTAAGGCAGAAGTCCCCAAATCCGCAATATTTGAACATTGTTTCTTCCTTGCCGCCAAATTGAATCATAATCTCCCTCATTTCGTTAAATGCCTTTGTCAGGAAAAGGAACCTGAAGTTGGGAGAACTGTAATGTGCATCAACAATACCCGTGGCTATTGCATAAATATTTTTTAAAAGACTTAAAATTTCAACGCCTTTAACATCTTTTGTGAAGTCAATGTATATGTTTGTGTCTTCAAAAACCTTTTGAAAAATCTCATAATGAGACTCATCTTTTGACCCGATTGTGAAAGCTGTTGGAATTCTGTTGATAAGTTCACGAGCAAAAGTCGGTCCTTTAAATGCACAAACCGGATTGGAAGTAACGGCTTTTAAACTGCTGGTTATAATTTTTCTGTCCGGGCCAAAACCTTTTGCCATATTTAGAAGAATGGCATCAGGGTTTAGTATTGCAGAAACTTTTTCAATATATCCGACAATCGCATTTGAAGGAATAGCAAGAAAAACAATATCAGCTTCTTTAAGTACATTGTCGTCTGTTGTAGCTTTTAAATGTTTACTAAGTTTAATGTTTGGAAAGTATTTGGTATTCCTTCTTTTGGTGTTGATATTTTCAACGACATCCTTTTCAATGGAAAGAAGGATTACATTATAAGCATCCTTTCTTGCAAGTACATTACCAATTGCCGTCCCGATTGACCCGGCACCGACTATTACCAGGTTTTTAACATTTGATATCATATATTTGAAATTTGATGCAAATATAAATAAAATGATAATAGGAATTGTCAATTCACTTTAAGGAGTGAAAAAATTAAGAGTCTCTTTTATTTTAGTATTAATATCAGGTGATATTTTAAAAATATAAACAAGTGATATGAAGACAGTTAGAATGATTGAGCTTCTAATAACAATATCAACTATATAGTTATTGAATTGGGGTAAAATATGACCCGCAAACAATGAACCTGCTCCAATAAAAAGTAATATCAAATGTTTGATAGTGAACGGTTGTAAATCAAATTTTTTATATAAAAAAATAAACTTGATGGAATTGAAAATGAATTTTGATATCAATGATGCAATTGCAGCTCCCACAATTCCATATACAGGTATTAAAAGTAAATTAGTAATTATTAAAAGAAAAACAAACAGCACCAGGAAGTAAGATAGATTTTTGTAATATTTCGAGTTGAATATTATGTGGGGAGCAATACCAAGTGAAATGTCTGTAAGGCTTGCAAGACCTATGAATAAAATAATAAATTTGCCTGCAATGTATTTATCTCCGATTATTAGAAAGATGTTGTCAATATTGCCCCAAATCCCTATAAATAAAAGGATACCAATAACACTTAAGCTTATAGAACTTTTTTGATATATATCCCGGATAGTTTCGATTTGGTTTTTCTGCCAGGCATCGGATACTACAACCGAACCTATCTTTCCCATTGTTCGTAGAGGCACAAGTATCATTGAGCCAAAGAAAAATGTGACAGTATAGATTCCCGTTTCGCTTAATCCTAACATTTTGTTTACCATTACAATATCAATATTCATAACTAAAACACCCGAAAAACTGGTTATCATACCGAAAATTCCAATATTGAAAACTTCTTTTAATAACTTTCTGTCAAGAAACTCAAAGTCCGGTTTAATATAAAACTGCTTATCTTTGATAAGTTCAAAAAGAAGAAATAAAGAGGGTGATATTAGTGCTATCAAGTATAGTATGACAAGAGTATGAAAATCAATAATACTAAAATAGAAAAGAATTAGTGTAACAAGGATTAATATCCTTTGAATGAGTTCTTTGTATACTATACCTTTAACAGCATTGTAAAGCACCCTGTAATATGTATCAAATACGTTAAAAAGTATGGTAAAAAAGACCAAAGGAATAACATAATAGAAATACGGAATGAAAAGCGCCGATTTTTCAGATGAAGAGTTTATAATATTCTGCTTGAAAAATAAGTATATCAAAGCTGCTATTGTGAAGCCCGCCATTGTTGAAAGTAAAGCAAGCCCCAGAAAGCCATGATGCTTTTTCTCTTTGTCACGGAAAACAGGAAATGTTTTTACAGCTGCTGTATTTACCCCCATACTTGCAAACTGAGCAATAAGAACAGAGTATGATACCAAAACTCTTAATAAACCAATTTCATCCGTTTCTAATATTTTCGGCATAAGAAGTCCGGAGATTAAAAATCCCAGAATAACTCCGATGTAAGAGTAGATCGTCCCTGATATGCTTTGTTTCTTTATTATTCCCACATCTACAATGCTATTAATTAATTTTCTTCAAAAGTACAAATAACCAATATGGTTTTTTCGTAGATATAATAAAATTTGCGATATCCAAAACAGTTGCTACTAAGTTAAATTTGTAGTTATATTCAAATTCATTCTCGCATCTCGGGCAAATAGTATTTCTGTTGTTTTTTGGTATCCAGTAATATGGCACCCAGGACGATGATGGGGAAAACTTTTTCTTAAGTTTCAGAATCCCTTTGTTATAATATCTTACTTTCAAGCCGTATTCAAGTGAATTAATTATTCTGTATTCAGGGAACAATTCTTTAAAATCGTTGATTTTAAAACTTCTTAAATGGTTGGGTCTATTGTAAATATACTCGCACTGAGGACATTTTATTGCGATTTTGTCAGGGTTTTCATTGTTAGGTACAGTAATAAAAATATATTTGTTACTTAACCTTTTAAATTCTTTAATAGTGTTAATAAATGTTTTGTATTCAAGATGTTCAAGTAGCTCACTTGAAAAGACCATATCAAATTTCCCGTCATTCAGGGGGATACTGTCACAACTTGATAAAATATTTGGTGTTTTTACATAAGAAAGTGCATTTTTACTCCTGTCAACTCCGGTTATATCATAAGTTTTACCAAGTTCATTTGTGATTACACCATTTCCACAGCCAATATCAACAATTGTTTTAACATCATTTGGTATGAGTTCTTTTATTTTATCTATTTTCTTCTTTAAAATATTATAAGATAGTTGCTCCCATATGAATTTGTCATATATTTGTTCATTATCCATCTATATAGTTTTGTAAATTGATAGTAAGTATTCTTTATCTTTTTCCCAGTTATATTTGTTTTCGACACAGGCCCTGCCATTTTTTGACATTTTTATATATAATTCATTGTTATTATATATTTCAGAAACTTTTACTGCAAAATCATTCGGATCATTAAATTTATACACATAACCACATTTGCATTCATTTAAAATTCGGGTAATAGGGTTGCAATTAGATGAAATTACAGGTTTTCCGGCAAACATATATTGAAATAGTTTGTGCGGAATGGTTGAGTCTGTATGGTCATTCTTCTCGTGGGGAATAACACATAAATCAGACTTTAAAATATACTTTTGCATTTCTACATATGGTACCCAACCAATAAAATCTATCATATTGTAAACACCAATATTTTTGCTGATTTTTTTGAGTTCATTCAAATAAGAGCCTACACCAAGTATTATAAACTGTAATTTTTTCGCACCTTTATCTATAAATTGAAGTCCTCTTATGATATTTTGTAATCCCCTATGTTTATTGATTCCTCCTGCATATACGATAGTGAAGATATTTGGATCCTGTTTTATTTTCGGCAAGGAAAAATGTGTTAAATTCAATGTGTTTGAGACAACAGCAATTTTTTTCCCTTGAACTCCCGCTTTAACAAGCCTATGCCTAGCTTCATCTACGACGGTGATAATGTTATCAGCATTATTACACATCTCACTTTCATATCTTATCCACTCCGAATCATTTGAAAGGAATTTTCCAAATATTGATTTTGTGTGTGCAGCCATTCTTAAATATGCCGGCCAATTCTCATGTAAGTCAAGAATGAATTTAACACCGTATTTTGACTTGAATTCATAACCAATTTGAGCCAAAGGAAGATCATGAATATGTATAACTTTAAAATTATACTTTTTAAATAACCCTTGAATAAATGATCTCCAAAAATTAAAATAAATTGGGAACTTTAGACAACCAACGCTAGTTTTAAAAATTATTTCAGAGATTTTTTTTCTGTGAATATGAATATTATTTGAAAATTCGTATTTTTTTTTGTTTTCTTTTGTAAAACAGGCAATATGAACCTCAAATCCTGCTTCTGATAATGCTTCGATTTCATTTTCAACTCGTATATCTGGTGGGAATTCTCTATCAAGAACCATTAATAATTTCATACCTTAATTATTTATTATTGCACAAATGAAAACAAAGAATGTAACTTTTCGTGCAAAAATAGTATAATTTAGTGCTAAATTCGGTGAAGAAGCATTTATTTTTGTCCGGTATGGGCTAATAAATAGCTATTATCATATTCAAATCTTATTCAGGACAAGAAATCGCTGTGAATTCAGGTTCTCCGCTGTTATTGACCGTCATTCTCCAGCATTGCCCGCTTGGGGACCTCATTATCACACCTTTGTTAATGTTCTCAATATAAACATCTCCGGTAGTAGCTTTAATCAATCCATCTTTGTTAATCTGCATTTTTTCGTATTGTTCAAATTCATTACCACCTATTAGAAATCTCAGCTTTCCGTCATAACCTTGAGCTCTTATGACAATGCCAGGGAGGTTATATCCTGTATTTAGTACTGTATAACCTGAATATCCTGCTGATAAAGAATATCCTTTCGAAAAAGTAATGAGGTTTGCTGTAGCTTTATTTGCATCAGTACCTGCTGAAATGTCAAATCTGCTTGCGGATCCATAGTCATTACTTAGGTTTTGAATGCCAAGAATCTCTCTTCCTATTGTTCCTGATGAATTTGCCGAAAGGGTAAATAACGAGGTGGACTCTTCTGTACCTAAACTGACATTTTTGTAAGTGTAAATCGTATTGCCGTTGAAATGCCAATGACCACTGTTTTTCGAATAAAGGGCATAAGGCACACTTAACAGTTGATTTGTGCCGGTTATTGTATAATTTGTACCTCCTGTAGGATCTATTTCGGTCTTGATATAGAAAGGACCATTTGCCCAGTCAATTGCAGAAAACAGATCACTACTTGTACCGTTACCTATTTCAATCGTTAATAGACCATTAGAATTTGTAGTGGGAGTTTGAGTTTCTGAATAAACTGTATTTCCTGTTGCACTTCCTTGTAAAATGCTAATGCTAATTCCTACTATTTGATTTGTTACAAGATTGTTATCTGCATCTCTGACAATGGCCTGATAACTCATTTTCTCCGGTGATTGTGAATATGCAGATAGATAAAATAGTAATACCAATAATGTCGTGAGAAATTTTTTCATTGCTATTAATTTTTAATTATTTTAAATGTTTTTATTTCTTTTGTTTTATCTAATAATTTCAAAAAATAAGTTCCATAGGAATATGACCCCATTTTAATCTTTATCTCTTTAGTATTAATTACTTTGCTTATTAGAATTTTTCCATTGTCATCATAAAGGTTATATTTCATACCTGTTTTAAAATCATTGATAATTTTGATTGTAATAATGTCTAATGTGGGATTTGGGAAAACTTTTATTTCCTGATTTGATTTTTTCTCATCTTCAGTTGAAACAACAGAGATTTCATAAGGTTGCTGAACTCCTTCAATTACAGAGCCATTTGTGCCAGTATTGTTTTTGTAAAAAGACTGGCCAATGGTGTAACTAACAGTTCCTTCAGTCCCGGTTAGCTCTCCACCTGAAGTTGATATTGTATTTTGAGCATTGATAGCTGAAACGCTAATCATAAAAAAAGTGATTAAATTAATTATCGCTATTTTTTTTGGCATATTTACCTCCGTTCAAATTATGATAAAGAATTATTGTTTTGACATTGCAAATATAATAAATATTTGTAAAAAACAAAAATTATGTAAAAAATATTTTAAATTAAACCATTCAGAATCATCTCAGCAAAGTAACACTCCCCTTTAAAGTGAAAGTTTTATTCGATAATAAACATTTATATTTTGTAACCCAAAAGTAAGTTCCCGTATCACAATTTTTCCCGTTTTTCTTACCGTCCCATTTTCCGGTCACATCCGTTGTCTCCCACATTTGCTCTCCCCAGCGATTGTAAACTGTCAGGTCAAAGTCCGTAATGTCGTCCGAAGTAACAGCATAAAAGTAATCATTATAATTATCCCAATTGGGTGTAAAGACAATGGGTATGAATAAATCGCATTTAACTTTTTCAACATTAATTGTGTCGGAATTAAAGCAGATGCCGTCTGATACCCTGACCCAGTAATTTCCCGAATCCGAAACGGTTATGTATTGAAATTCCGAACCGGTGTTCCAAAGATAACTCTCAAACCCGTTTCCCGCATCAAGAGTGATTTCATCTTTTATGCCGATAATGGTATCGTTGCCTATAAATACTTGCGGCAGAGGTAGAAGTGAGATAATAACCGAATCAATATCACTTCCGCAGATATTGGAAGCCTGTACCCAATAGTATCCTTCATCGGAAACAAGTTTTACGGAATCGTCAGAACCGTCAAACCATAAAAAGACAAATGAAGAGTCATAAGGGACATTCAATAACAGCGAATCGCCCGTACAAATTGCAGTATCATTCCCAAGTGATATTTCAGGCGGATACAACAAATCCAATATGACGGAATCAGCACCTGTACAGCCCAGACTGTCGGTCACTTCACACCAGTAAATACCTTCGCTTCCCGTTGTGAACCCAACTCCGTTCGTTCCGTCATTCCAAAGGTAAGTTACAAACCCGTCATCCGCCGTGAAGGTTATCTCATCTCCGTTGCAAATTGTAGTATCCTGCCCGAGTCCGGGATCGGGATCAATGAAAAAGAGGGAAATTGTGTCGGATACGGGGCACCCGTATTCGTCAACAACTTCCACCCAATAATCACCTGTTTGGTTAGCATAATAGAACTGGTTTACCGACCCGTCCTGCCAAAGGTATGATTGGAACCCCATTCCGGGATCAAGCAATACAAAACCGTCACTCAGACAAACCGAAGTGTCGTTACCGATATCAATTTCAGTAATGGGATAAAGAGACAGATTAATGGTATCCCAATCTTCGCCACAGGGATTAACAACGTGAACATAATATACACCTGCTGTGTCTGCAATAAATATCGAATCGGTTGAGCCGTCCTGCCATTCATAGAATGTGTAGCCGCTGCCTGCATTAAGAATAAATTGTTGCCCGTAGCAAAAAGTTGTATCGCCACCGAGATTAATAGCTGAAGCATCGGGATATAAGCCGATAGTTATTGAGTCCGTTGTTGAACATCCGTATTCATTGGTAACTTCAACCCAGTAAGTTCCAAAAGCGTTTATAGTAATAGTCGAGTCTGTTGAACCGGTACTCCAAAGGTAGCTTTCAAAACCCGAACCGGCATTTATTTCCAGAGTTGTTCCAATACAAATCAAAGTGTCATTACCAATATCAATGTCGGGAGTTGGAAATGTTTCCAGTGAAATGGAATCGGTTGCAGAACATCCGAATTCATTTGTGACCTGAACCCAATACAATCCTGATGTATCGGCAGTGAAAGTTGAATTTGTGGATCCATCTTGCCATAAGTACTGGTCATAACCTTGTCCCGGATCAAGTATGAAAGAATCATTATAGCAGAAGGAGGTATCGTTGCCAAGGTTGACATCAGGTAACGCATTAATTGTGATCTCTTTGTTAACAGTGTCGGAATTTGTAGAAAAAATTGATATTAATGTTACAGTAAAAGTGCCGGATGAAGAGTAAATGTGATATGGATTCCAGTCTGTTGAAGTATTTGCGCTACCCGATAAAGGATCTCCAAAGTTCCATTCGACAGAAATCAGTTCTGTTGTATTCGTAAGGTTGAAAAAAGTAGTATCACCAAAACAGGTTTCATTAAAAAGGAAGTCCTGTGTTTGAAAAGGGTAAAAGTAGCTTTGCAAATAATTCGGCAAGCCTAATAAACATTGTTTTCCTGAGAGAGAGACAGCCTCTTCGACAAAATTACACAATGGAGCTTCTTCATTTGGATTATTGATAACCCCAACGTAATTTTCAAATCTCCTTGCCAGATAAATTTTACCATCCGGTCCTAGCTGTAAAGCTGCTCTTTGGATTCCTCCGCCTGAAGCAATTAAAATAGCAGAACTGTAAATTCCTCCGGGAGTACCTGATTGCAAATTTAGCTGGTACATTGGTTTATTGATATCCCAGGAGGAGACATATAGCTTTGTTCCGTCCGGAGAAAACTCTACACCATATGCTCTGCCTGCTCCGGGATAATCAAAGTTTATGGAGTTAGACAATAATCCTGTTTGATTATCAAAATCAAGGATATCTATTTTTGAATCTGTTTCGATTGCAAGAGCTATTCTGTCTCCCTGAACCGAAGCTTTCATATAACCTATCGCATTTCTATATGAGCCGGTATGCTCCAATCCAACTGAACTGATTACCGGATTTTCTGACACACCACTTGAGGTGACGAGGTATGTATAAAACTTATCCGAATCCCATTTATGTGCAATTACCCAAATATCGGATCCGTTGTTATGCTTCACTGCAGTTATTTTTTCGCAAGCAGGAGTGAATAGCAATATGTTTTTACCAGTAACGGCACCAAGTCCATTATTCTGATTAATATCAACCACTGAGAATCTGAATCCGTTTGTAAGGTAATTTTCCATAGCATCAACTGTAAAAATATAGAAAATGCCATTATTAGACGGATTGGCTACAACAAGGCTTGACTGTGAAGCTGACCAGTTTCCCATTAGTTGAGTGCCATTTTGCATATATATATGGTTTTTATTCCATACATGAACTCCATCTGTATAAAACAGAAGATCCCCATTTTGATCAGATATGGTTGAACAACCTTCCGATGTTGAGATCTGTCCGTCGGTTAATGGTTCTGGAACTCCACCCGAGAAGTCTAATCCCGCATGACTACCAAAATACCAGATTACGGCTTCATTTTGTGGAAAACCTGAAAAGGAAACCATTGTCAAAAATATTAAAACGATATTTTGAAATATTGTTTTCATCTCAACAATGTTATATTTCCCTTTTTTTCAGTCACTAAGCCGTCGAAGCAAACGGCTTTCAAATAATATATATAAACCTCTTCATTTTGTTTTTCTCCGTTGGTGGTGCCGTCCCATCCGGTTTCCATATTGTCAGTCTTAAAAACCAATTCTCCATACCTGTTATAAATTCTGAAATCGAGAGTCATTATTCCCGAGCCTTTTACATAAAGAATGTCATTTATGTTGTCATTGTTAGGAGAGAAAGCGGTAGGAACAGCCGCAGTACAATAGGGATATTCATCAATTACTATGGTATCATATCCGGGGCAACCTGCATAATACACTTCAACCCAGTACTCCTCACCGCCTTCAACACCTTCCGCTTTTATTATTTGAGAAGAGTCGCCGGTTGACCAATAATATACCCCACAAGGATATCCGGCGTCAAGGATTACGAATTCATCGTTATGGATTATCGTGTCATTACCAAGTTGGGGGTGAGGGGAGGGGTTGACTGTCAGATATACGGAATCGCGGGTTTTGCAACCGTTTTCTGCTGTCACTTCAAGCCAGTATATGCCTGTTGTTGTTGCGACAACGGAATTTTCTGTTGTTCCGTCCTGCCAAAGGTATTCTTCAAAATCACCCTGTGTCTCTATTTCAAACTGTTGCCCTTCGCAAATTTCACCATCTTCTCCAAGGTCCAATTCCGGTGAGGGTAAACCTAAAACGGTTACCATATCCGGAACGGAGCAGTCATCCGAAAAATGTGCAACAACGGAGTACTCACCGGGTTCATATACCGTAAAAGTGGGGCTTATGGTTCCGTCGTCCCATTCGAAATAGGTGGATTCATTGGGGTTGAAATTTTCAGTTGTGATTATTAGTGAGTCACCACTGCACAGATATGCCGTATCAAAACTTAAACCGTAGATATAATCGGGAGCATCATCCCATATCCAGCCCGTATTGTTTGATATGTCGTTACTGTTTCCTCCGGCAAAGTAGATATTTCCTCCGGTTGCGTTTATATCCCTCATAATAATAAAATCACCCGAAACGGTATCTGCCGAAGAAGGCATTGAAATATCCGCTTGTTGTGTTTGTGTTGATGATCTTAAAGTTATCGGGAAACAATTATTCCCTCTTATATTCAAATGCTGGTTTATCGTTTGGGTTGTTCCGTCGGTTAGCGTGTATGTTTTCCCGGGTGTTAAAGTCAAGATGTCAAAATTGTTATATCCGCCGATATTGCCCCAATTCAGCAAAAGGGCTTCGTGAATATTATTTGTCTGGTATATTGAGGCAAGACCGTGTATTTCAAGGTAGTTTTGTATCAAATTGGTTCCGAAAATATTACCGCTACCGTAAATATATACATCACTGTTGAAAACATTATCACCGGTGATGGAGCCGTTTCCATAGATTATTGTTGTGTCTATTACGTTATTTCCGGCAATGTTGGCATTTGAGTTAAAGATTGCGGAATTAATTTCATTGCTGCCTGTTACAGTACCCACTCCCTCAAACAGAGAAGAGCTAATAACATGATGACCACCATTAATTGTCCCGGCCATTAAAAAATGGACATGGTTAATCGAGTCATTATCGTTTATTGTCCCGGAACCTCCAAAAAAGGCGGTGTCAATAAAACAGTCGCCGTTAATTGACCCTGCTGTGTTAAAATGTACTTCGTCGAAAATGCAATAAACGCTGTCGTTTGTCAGTCCGGCTACATCAAGAAGCTTAACATCATTGTAAACTAAAGTATCCTTGTATTTTGATTGTATTGAAATGTCGTTATTATATGTCAGAATTTTGCTTCCGGCAGAAATGAAAGAAGAATCCGCATCAATGTCAAGATTTTGCGTGTTGACTTCCCAGGCTGCATAGGCTGTTATTTTAGAAGTGTCGAGCAATAGTTGTCGCTGATTTGTGTCAATTGAAAGAAAATTATTACAATAAACTTCATAACCGTTAGTGATTAGCTTACCATGTTTATGGATAAGATTGTTCAAGGTGGTAAAATCATCGGTTAATGCCCACCCGCCGTTTCTTCCTCTAAAAATAGCATCATTATTAAATGACCGGTTTTTCATTTCAATTGTTCTTCCTTCTTCTTGCGACTCGAAATATGTGATACCTTCATAGTTTAAGTTCAAAGAGTCGTTAAAAAGCAGAGAGCCGTATATATACATTCCGTTTTCAGCCGGTCCGGTAAAAACGGGATCATAAATGTCAGAACCGGCCCAACTCATATTTCTGCAATTTGGATGTGAAATGTCAAGTGTGACAATGTTTCCCAACTGCTGCTGGTAAAATGAACTGTCGTCAAAATAGACATCATCAATGGGAGAGGGAATGCAATATCCTCCTGTCCCACCGCTGACCGGTGCCCAATGAAGGGAGTCACTCCAGTTTCCTGATCCGTCAACCCAAAATAATGCAATTGATTCTGCAGTACTAATCTCCCAACCTTCATTATTGCCAAGGTCAACGGAACTATTTGCAATGAAAGGTATGTTTCCTTCAGCTTGTAAATCCCTGATATTGGCATACTCAATCTCAACGTTTCCGTTGGTTTTCTCTAAATAAGCCCGCTTTCCGTCAAAGTCCGACATAAGGATAATGTTGCCTGTACAACGCCCGTTTGCAATGAATTTTTCGTTTATTGTTTGTGTTGAATCATGCTCGAAATAGTACTCTTTTGCATAAGTGAGTGAAAGATCGTCAAATTCATTATTACCATGGAAGAGCCCTTTGTCAAGTAATGTTGCGGTTCTGATAATGTTATTGCCTTCTATTAAAGCAGCATTTTTGATAATGGTCGTATCTATAATATTATTTTCAATGATATAACCTCTCTTGAAGAACAAGGCGGTATCAATTTGATTATTTCCTTTTGCAGTACCATCATTGTAGTAATAGGCAATTTCAACAACATGAGTTCCTTGTAACTTTCCGTCAAAATCATAAAAGATAGCCGTTTTTATTGTATCACTGTCATAAACATAACCGTATTTCCCGTAAAAAACAGCTGTGTCAATGGTACAATTAAGATGTATAGAACTGTTATTACCGTAATGCTCCACCAGATTAAAAACACAAAAAGCTTCATTTATGATTTGAGCGAATTCTCCGTGTTGATGAACATTATGATAGATTTGTCTTTGTGCGTTTTTATTAAGAATAATGGCATTATCGGTTGTTGTAACTAATACCGAGGAATCGGCATGGAGTTCAAGGTTTGAACCGTCAACAAAAATGGTTGTATACTGCCCGGTAGCCTTAATTGTATCACTATGAAGATAAAGTTCTTTGTAACATGTATCTCTGACGTAAAAATATCCGCACTGTATTCTTTCGCCGTTGGTACTTAGCGATCCGCGGTCATGATAAATCGTGTCGTAAGTCGAAATCCTATCAAGTAGTTTCCAGCCGCCGTTGCTTCCCTGAAACCTCACATTGTTAAGGAATTGATTTTTTGCAGATTCCACCGTTTGTCCGCCTGTTGTATCCTCAAAATGAACTTCACCAAGGAAGCCATTGTTCATGTTTTGAATGAACTTCAGCGAACCGTATATTTTCAGGTTCAGAGTATCATCACCGGAAAAATAAGGATTTGAAGCTCCTGACCAGTCCATATCATGACAAACGGCATTTCTGATATCAACAGTAATTGTTCCGCCGGCACCCGGAAAAAATACATTATCAAGTTCGGTCGGAGGACATTCTCCGCCGGCACCACCTTGACTTAAATCCCAATGAGCAGATTCAGTCCACTTTCCGCTGCCGTTTACCCAGTAAAGGTCTCGCGGTGATAGAGCATCAATATTCCAGTTTACATTATTGCCGAGATTAACCGTTTGCAATGCCTCGAACGGAACGCTTCCCGTAGCTTCAATATCTCTTAACGAGAGGTGTTCACCTTTTACGGCTCCATTTGTTTTATGAATTATTGCTCTTGCCCCGTTGTAGGAGGACTTTATCCATATCGGTCTTTCGCAGGTACCTTTAATGGCAAGACTGTCGTTGATTGTTTGTGTTTTATTAAATTCAAAAATGTATTGAAATCCCGGTGTGCAAATTAAAGTGTCGAATGAATTTTCTCCGCCGAAATCTCCGTCGCAATTAAGATATGCATATTCAACATCATTGTTTTCGCGGAAATAGACCATTCTATTGAAGAATGAATGTCCTATGTTATTTATGCCTCTTATATGTGCAGTATCACCGGCAAAAAGATAGTTAATCACGTTGTTGTCAATTATGTCGGTAAAGTATCCAACATAACAATAATCTATTGTGCTTTGTCCTTCAATCCATCCGTTACAATTAAATATTGCCGTGTCAATAATGTGACTTCCGCTTATTTTGTTTACACCGCAGCTTCCGAAAAGAGCATAATGAATAGTGTCGCTGTCATTTACGGTGCCGTATTCCGTAAATTTCAGATAGTTTATATAGCAGTCCCCAAAAGCATTTCCTACATGTTCATAAACGACCGAGTCATAATAAACATAAACCGAACTGTTTTGCAACGTAGAGGATGTTCCTGTAAATACGACCGAATTGTATATAAGCTTATCTCCCTCAATGTTTGAAAGTGAATAATTGATATATATAATTGATGTCCCGGACTGGAAATTCAGATTCAATCCGTTCAAACTCCATCCGTTGCTTGCGAAAATATGGGATGAGCCAAGTATTAATGTCCTTTCATTAGGATTGGATGAATAAAAATTGGTGCAGACAATAGTATTGTTGTTTGTATTTAAAGTCCCGTAATTCAGATAGATATTACTTTCCGACATTAGAGAATCAGATAGAGTCCATTCTCCCCCTATTCCTTCAAAATATATATTGTTCAAAAAAGAATGCCCTGCAAGTAATATTGTATTACCTGTTTCCGGCGATTCGAAGGTGATGGTTCCGTCATAAAGAAAATCCATATTTTCAATAAGAGTAATTGACCCGAAAATTCTCAGGTTTTCCGAATTTGAATTTTCAAAATAAGGATGATGAAGCGCTCCTGTCCAGTTTAAATCTCTGCAAACCGCATTCTCAGCATTAACAAAAACTATTTGACCGGAATTTGAAAAGGAATTGCCGTCAAAATAAACATCATCATCGGCAGTAGGAGGGGTATTGTGCAAAACCGTTCCTCCCGAAGATTGTGCCCAATGGTTAATATCAGACCAGTTTCCACTATCTCCAATCCAGTAATAATCACTTGCAAATGAAGGTGTTGAAACCACCACAGAAGTAATAATTGCGAGTAAGAGTAATATAGGTTTAGTACTGCTTTTCATTGGCAAATGAATTATACTAAAACGCATAAACTTTGCAAATTCTATTTTATGTAATTATCTGAATTATAGCAAATATATCTCGAAGAAATTTGCATTTTTATTCAGCATCAGTTTACAGTGCTAAATTAGGAAAAATAATTTACATAAAAGAAAAGTCAGCAAAAAAAAATTAAAACTCAAGGAACTTACAGGGTTCCCGTTTTGTTGATGTTCTTGTTGAATAGCAGAATTTTTTAACGAGAGAAAACTCGAAACCACCACGGTAGTTGGATGCTGCATGCTGCGATGAAACATTTATATCATAGGAAAACTGAAGACCGAAATAGTTGTACTCCAAGCCTATTATAGGAATAACATCTCTTCCCACTCTTGTCCATAAACCGGCAAGTAACTTCACACCCTTAGTTCCGAAGGCAAAGTTACCACCTACCATACTCTCCGACACATTTTCCTGGTAAATAAAATAGACGGCCGGCATAAAAAGAATGTTTTTCGAGAGTAACCATTGGACATCGCCGTGTGCTATATATTTAATGCCGACCTTGTTAGGTTCTCCGAAAAAAGATTCCTGTGGCCTGTTGAAATGACTCATACTTGCACCTATCTCATATTGGAATTTTTCCGTAACAAGGTGATGGACAAGCAAGCCCCAGTTCATATCCAGATAAAAAACGGAGTTTGCAGTTAATTGTTCTCCTGAACTTAAAGCGGAATTAAATTCAAGCTTAATGGGATCCCATTGATTGTCAAAGATCAGCTTTGTCATATCAATGCTGCGGTTAGTAACGCCAAGACCTATTCCAAGACTTGCATAGAGGGAATTATCCGAATTAAATCCCTGACTGAAAGAGAAAAATCCCATTCCCTGGATCTTTTTCAACTCACCGTCACCGGCATTGTCGTAATAAAGATTGCCACCTAATCCTATCCAAGATCTTCTTCCAAGAAAGCCGGGATACAATCTGCCGTCTCCCCAGGCAGTATATGTTTCAAAAGGAACCGTGAAACTGGCTGCCTGCTGCCTGAAATTGACTCCCGCCCTGAAATCGCATTGATGATTTCCCGTAAGTGCCGGATTGATATATAACGGAGTGTTATACATCTGTGTGTAATGAACATCCTGGCTTATTCCCAATTGAATTGAAATAAGTGTTATTACAAATATAGTAGTTATCTTTAAGGCTTTCTTATTCATTATCTGATGATTGTAATGTTTCCTTTTTTCTCAATAACTCCACCGTCTTCACAAACACCTTTAAGGTAGAAAGTGTAAACTTCTTTAGGTTGCTTGCTCCCGTTGAAGGTTCCATCCCATCCGTTTTCAAGATTATCCGTCTCAAATACAAGTTTTCCAAATCTGTCATAGACTAAAAATGTGACGTCGTGCAAGCCACTACCCCTGACAAAAAGAATATCATTTTCTCCATCTCCATTTGGTGAAAATGCACTGGGAACATCACATTTACATCTCGGGTATTCCGATATTTTAACCTCACCCTGTCCGGAGCAAATTCCGAGAGTAACTTCAACCTGATAAGTTACGCCCGGGTCCGGGGTGCCTCCTACAGTAATATATCTTTGGGTCGGGTCGGGAATTGTTATCAGCGGGTCATCTGCCGACCAGTTATAAGTGTCACCTTCGCCGGCATCAAGTGTTATTGTTTCTCCAAACAACAGCGTTTGGTCGGGTGGAAGATTGTCATCGGGCTTGGGCACAGGCTCTACCTGCATAAATGTTGTATCTGCCGATTTGCAACCGAATTCCGATTCCGTGGCCTGTACACTTAGGTTGCCGTTTAAATCAAGTTGAGCTTCAAGGTTTTCGTCTGTTGAGCCGTTTGACCATTGATAACTATATGTTTTATCTGATGGCGAAACTTCAACATTAATAATGTCTCCTTCGCAATATGGTCCCGGATTGAGAGTCACAACCGGAGGATCAACAGCCTCTACCGTAATCGTATCTCCAAAAGAGCATTCAGCAGTATATAGAGCTTCAAGTGAGAAAATTCCGGGTTCCGTTATGGATAATACCGGGCCTATGTGTATTGTGTCACCCGACATATTTCTCCAAATGTATTGTGTTTTTGAATCTCCGTTAAAGTTTACCGATGGTATTTCGTAAACATCGCCGTAACAAAAGTGTACCGGATCATCGGGGAATCCATAAATGTACCCCTGTGAATCGTCAAATATCCATCCCGGTGGTGGCATATTAGGATTTGGAAGCGGTGTGCTGTTTTTCCCTGCATAAAATGTTGTAGTTCCCGTAGTTCCCACATTATAAACATTCATGAAATCGCATTGTACAATTCCTCCATCCTTTTTAAGGTATGCGGTCTTGCTAAGGTTCAACGACTTAATTGTAATGTTTTGACATTGATTTCCTCTTAAAAACAAAGAGTCATAAATTGTCTGTGATTTTTCTTCCTCAAACCAAAATGTATTTCCTTTTCCGGGAGTAAGGATTAAAGTGTCGAATGTGTTTTCTCCTCTGAAAGCACCATCCGAATTGAATATACAATAGTCAAAATCATTATGGCCTATTACCGTTCCGAAGAAATTGATTATTCCTTTGTTGACATGATGGTTGTCACTTATTTTACAATTTGTTGTATCCAGAATGACAACGTTAGACTGTGACGTCAAGTACATTCCCGAGCTGATACCCTTGAAAATAACGGAATCTGCTATGAAGTTTCCTCCAAACCAGTTTGCAGGTCCGTCAATATGGACCACATTGTATTCCACAATATTATTCCGGTTGATCAGGCTATCAAGAGGTGCTGCCATTATAATGTCGTTATATTCCAGATAGTCACCATCATAACTTTTGACAAAACTATAAATGCCATTATTGATTATCGTAGAACCACCGGCTTCAAGAGTAAGGTTATCACCGTCAACTATCCAGCCGTAATCATATGGATTTGTTACGTTAATTACGGAATTTGTAATTGTAAGACCTCTTTCATTGTTGTATTCCGATTCAAAGGATCCGCAGGAGACATTGAATCCTTTCGTATCAAGTTTTCCATGTTCCAGATAAATAGTTCTGAATACTGTAGGATCCATCACCAGAAGAGTCAGACTGTCGGCAAGTACCCATTCTCCATTAATTCCCTGAAAACGGATATCATTAAGGATAACTTTCCCTTTCGATGTAATTGTATCTGTTCCAAGACCTTTTTTGTCTCCGGAAATTTCGTCGAAGAAAATAAGACCACGATAATCATAATCCATACTGTCGTTTAGCAAAAGAGAGCCGTAGATAAAAAGATTGGTAGTGTCCTCGCCTGTAAATGTGGGATATAATCCACTTTCAGGAGTCTGTTTCCACCACATACTCAGGCAGGAGGCATTGGGAACATCAATTGTTACAACATCATCGGAGTTTATGAATGAATTATCGTCAAAGACAACAGTATTCAATTCGCGGGGAAGACAGTCAAGGGGAGGACCGCCACTTGTCAGTGACCAATGCTGGGCATCGCTCCAGTTTCCCGTACCCTGTATCCAGTAATAAATGTCATCATCAATTTCCGTAAAACTCCAGTTGGTATTATTACCCATATCATTTGAATGGCTTGCCGTATATGGAGTATTTCCATTATTATCAACGGCATAAAGGTCACGGAAGGATGTATATTTAATTTCCACGCCGGGATACTCCGCACTTACCATTGCCTGAGTTCCGATGGAATCGGACTGGATACGTATAGGAGCCGTACAAGTACCTTCGGCACTCCACTTTGTTGTAATTGTCTGTACTCCATTATGCTGTAAAAAGTATTTATTTCCCGGAGTAAAGACCAAAGTGTCAAATGTGTTGTTTCCGCGGATATAACCGTCACTATAAAAAATGGCAGAATCAACATCATTTTGCAAAATCATTGTGCCCTTTTTGAAGAAATTCAATTGTCCAATCCGGTTATATCCGAAAACAAAACCTTCATTGAAAAAATTGGCTTCATTTACAATATGCTGGCCGCCAAGAATAGTGTCATTTAAACCATAAGCCATTAACACGTTAATAGTATCGCTGTTTTTTATTGCACAATTTGCAGCACCATCATGGAAAGTAAGAGTATCAATAACCGATAAACCCACAAGTTGTCCGAGAGGAGCCGCGTCCATATAATCAACAAGGTTATAAATACAGTATCCTTCACTTTTTAGCAAGGCCTGCAAAGAATGAAATTCTACATTATAATATACCATACTATCGGCATTCATACTTCTGACATGACATTGGTTAGGTGGTTCACCGGGCATTAAAAAGAGGTCTCCTAATGCTTTAATTGTAGAAGTGCCGCTATGAAAATCAAGATGATAATGATTTACGAACCAGGCATCGGATGCTTTTTGCCGCACAATAAATGTAGATGAATCAAGTGAGAGTATTCTATTAAGGGTATCCATTGAATTGAAGTTATAGGCTGTAACATCAAACCCGTTTGTATTCAGATTACCCATTTTTAGAAATATGGTATCATAAGTGTTTACTACGTCGCTAAGGAATTTCCAAGCCCCGTTATCACCGTAAAATGTCATCTGTTTATTAGCTGTTTTTCCTGCAAAATCAATGGTTTGCGGGCTATAACTGCCATCCGGTAAAGTGTCATATTGAGATTCGAAGAAATAGTTTCCATAGAACGAAGATTCCATCGGGTCGGTGTATTGAAGAGAGCCCCAAATACGGAGATTTGTAGTATCTACCGGTTGCATAAAGTCATAATTAATCGGGCTGGAGATAACCGCAGTATCGGTAACCGTCCAAATCATATCACGGCATTTCCCATATTTAACATTGACAAATACGGTGTCACGATTTCCGAGTCCGGCATTATCAAAATAAACATTATCCCTGATTGTCGGCGGGCATTCACCTCCGCTACCTCCTGAGATTAATGACCAATGATTCGTTTCATTCCAGTTACCCTGGCCGCCAACCCAATAAAGGTCTCTGTTTGTAATTTCGTTAATGACAAAGCCGCTATTATTGCCCATATCAATTCCGTTATTTACCGTAACTGTCCCACCTTTATTACTGATATCTCTGACAGCAAGATAATTTGTACTCAGACCGGATGACGGAACTACCATATTTGCTTGAACTGTTTTCTTGGTAGAAGTCAGCCAGGTCATACCTCCTTCACAACCTCCGGTTACCATAATTGATTGCAGAATTGTCTGAACATTAGTGTTTGTAGTATTTCCTGAATTGTCGAGAGAATCTATTCCAAACTGATACCAGAAACCGCTGCCAAGATATAAATTGGTTATTGTATTTTTTCCTCCGAAAAAACCATCGGCAGCATATACTGCATCTATCACGGTATTACTTAAACCCTGATAAGAAGATAAAACACCCAAAGTCTGAAAATAGAGGTAATCAACATAGTTTTTCCCGGTAATCATACCTTTTGCCGCCGGACCGAATGAATATAAGTCTTTGAAGAATATGGAATCAATATCATTGTCTTTACCGTCAAGTTTTCCGCCTACATTGAGTATGAATTTTTTAAGGTATGATTCGTTAACATTAAGGAAACCGGGACCGTCATACCTTCCGTAATTTATTGAATCCACAAAACCGGAAATGGCATTCGGAGCCGGACCCCAAAGCATTGTTACCGTATCAACCGTAAAATGTCCTAACTGTCCGGGAGTTGTTGATGCCTGCATAACTCCGCCGCCTTTATATTCAACAACATTAAATGTGCTTCTAAGGTCAATTGATTCTATAATGCCGGCATTTCCGTTTTCGTCAGGCAACTTGATAACATTATTATATACTAAATTATTTCCGTTAAAATTGGACATTGTCCCTCTCATAGTGACAAGGGAATTTGCAGATTTCATTGTTAATCCTGCTGCATTGACAACCCAGGGGCCTAAAATGAAGAATTCAGAGCCTTGCATATCCAGTTCTCTCAAATTTTCCTTTGAAGAAATAAAACCCTCGGCAATTATTACTTGTTGGTTTGTTCTGAGTGTTCCTTTTTGCAGATAGATAATAGGGTCAGGTGCGGGATTTTCCAACGTGGGGTCAGCTACCCTTGCCTGCCAGTCTGTTGTGTCCCAGGTCATTAAGGTGTCTTGCAGAATCCATTCACCATCACCGTCAAAATATATGTCGGCAAAAAATCTGTTTCCCGAGCAGGTAATCGTATTACCGGTTGTTCCCGCCTGAAAGTTGATCTTTCCTCTGTAATCATTAAAGACCTTCGGCTCAAATGTAAGAGAACCGTAAATACTTAAAGAAGTAGTATCGGCACCCCCGGCAAGGACAACATTATATTTCAGGTTTTCCCAGATCATATTCTTGCATTCGGGATTCTTTGTGAAAATAAAAACCGTATCATTATCCTGATTAAAGGAGTTATTATTAAAGATAACGTTGTCGTTTGCATCGGGAACCTCTTCGGGAGGTAATCCCGAACTGGTTATCCAGTTGTTTAAGTTTGCCCAGTTTCCCTGGCCGCCAACCCAAAAATAATCTGTCTGAGCTGACAGTGTCATTGCAAATAAAATTCCCGTGAGTGATAAGATATGTCTAAGACTCATAATATGCATATTAAATTCAGTATAACCTATTGATAAAGATTATCTTTTAAATTAAACAATATTTCTTATAATGTGTTTAACCCGATTCAAAAAAACTAATCCGTACCCAATACCGTAAGACTTCCTTTATATATTTTCTTCTCATTATTCGGACCGTATGTAACCTCAAGCACCCAGAAATAAGTGCCGTTATCAACCGGTCTTCCGTTTACTTTTCCATCCCATCCGGACTGGAAGTCGGAAGATTCCCATACTTTGCCTCCCCATCTGTTAACAATTACAATCTTGCTCGTTTTAATACCGCTCCAGCCTTTACCCGGTCTGAAAGTATCATTGTAACCATCTCCGTTGGGAGTAATAACATTAGGAACTTCAACATTGAATATTTCTATTTTAACCGAAGCTGAATTCTTGCAATGGGCATCCCATACTTCTACCGTATATATCGAATCGTTATAAGTGTCGTAGGATACAGTGTAATATCTGTCGCTAGAGCCGTCCATCCATAGATATGAAACAAATTCACCGGGATCCAACTGAACAGATTCTCCGGGAAATAAAACCTGATCTTCACCGAGGTTTACATCGGGTTTGGGATATTCCGTGATCTCTATCTCGTCCGAATCTTCGCCGCAATAATTTTTCATCGTTAGTTTATATGTACCGCCTTGTGTAACCGTATAAGTATTTTCGTCAGTTTGTACATCATTCCAGTAATACTCAAAATTGCCATCGGGTGCTGTCAATAAAACAGTATCTCCTTCGCAAATATCTTTGTCACCTCCAAGATCGGCATTGGCAAGGGGAAACATTGTGAGCACCGTAGTGTCGGAAGAAGGACATCCGAAAACATAGGATGTATTGACCCAGTATGTTCCGCCTTCGGTGGCATGAACAATCTGGGAAGTACTGCCGGTACTCCATTGATAGCTGTCGAAGCCATAGCCTGCATCCAGAACAATGGTTTCTCCTTCGCAGAAACTGGAATCGGGAATGAGATCCACATTTTTTGCAACTTCAACGGATATTGTATCTCCGCCGTCACATCCGTAAGCATCCGTAACCTGTACCGAATATATTCCGCTTTCATAAACATTCAGGTACTGTGAAGTTGAGCCGTCTTGCCAGGTGTAACTTATAAATCCGTTTCCTCCGTCAAGTGTAATTGATTCGCCCTGGCACATTGTGGTATCTTGTCCCAGGTTAACATTGACCGGCGGGAAGTAATTTACCAAGATTGTATCATATCCTGTTCCGCATCCTCCTTGTACGGCTACACTGTAAAGTCCGGGTTCGGTCACAATAAAGACCGAATCCGTTGATCCGTCCTGCCATTCATATTCATAACCTCCGGGGAGTCCGGTTGATAATGTATATGTCGTTCCGTAACATAGTTGCAAATCATCGCCCAGACTGAAATTCGGTGCATCATTATCAACGTTGACCTGTATTGTGTCAAATGCGGTGCAGCCGTTGGCATCAAAAACCTGTACCCAATAAGTTCCTGTTTGTGTAACATCGTATGTTTGTTGATTTGAACCATCCTGCCAATAATAGGATTCAAAACCGGCCCCTGCATCAAGGGTTACCATTTCTCCCTGACATATAACGGTATCTGCACCCAGGTTAACAAATATCGGGGGGAAGAAATTGACCGTAATCTGATCTCCGGCTACGCAACCGTTAGAAGCCATAACCTGCACCCAGTAAGTGCCGGGCTGTGTGACAACATAAATAGAGTCGGTTGAGCCGTCTTGCCACTGGTAGGAAGCAAAACCTCCACCGGCATGTAAAACAAGGGAATCGGCACCACAGACAACCGTATCGTTACCAAGTTCCAGTTCGGGCATTTCAAGAACAACAACGGTGACTGAATCCTCAATAAAACCGTCACACATATCCGTGACTTGAACATTGTATGTCGTGGTTTCTTCAGGTGTAACCTCGATGGTGTCATTCTCAACGGATGGTTCTAACCATTGATAAAAATAGGGAGAAATGCCGTTAAATGCTTCCACTGTCAGCTCAACGGTCTGTCCCTCGCAGACAGCCATGTCGGGTGTAACGTCAAGCACCATATCTACATAATCCACAATGATGAATTCAACCGTGTCATATCTCACCTGGCAACCGAGTTCGTTTGTAATGATAAAGATAAGTGTTTCATCACCTTCCAAAATTCCATCTTTTATAGGAGCAACATGAATGAATGCACTGTCATTTCCTTCTTCAATCGTTACCGACGTAGGAATGGGCTCCTCAAAATCCAGGTCGGGATCTGCAGTACCTGTTATTTCATAATTGATGGTTATAGGTGCATAGCTTGAGTTGGGTAATCTGAAAATAATATCCGCTTCAACACATCCTTCAACCATATTGTCTGAAACTCCTTCGGGAATTGGTTCAGCTTCAACATCTATTTTCGGACTTTCAAAACTGTTTTCTTCAATGAAAACACCGGAATCGTAAATATGGTCACCGGCGTCGGCGATAGCCATTTTAATATGATATGTTTCACAAGGAACAACCATTATCCAGGCTGTTAAAACAGCAGTAAAGCCATCGTATTCGAGTGTCATACCACCGGTATTGTCAACATAGTATTCGCAATGAGTACACGGTCCTGTGGGAATTACATCACAACTTGAAAAACCGTTATTTACATTATTTATGGCTATCGGAATATTAGTGCCGGGAATTAATGCAACGTTTTCATTACTGTAAAACCCACCATTGGGATTAGGGCCGGAAACAAAATATCCGAACACATCATTAAAAGTTGAAAAAACAAAATCGTTATATTCTTCCGATCCGAAAACATACTTAAACCTTAACGTATCGGATTCGGGTATAAAGTCAAATTGCAAAACCGAGGCATCATAAGTCGAAACGCCTGCCAGTCCTGTAAGTGTTGCATCTCCTCCCATTCCGTTATTGGAGCCTGCCGAGCATGACCCGGGTCCGTTTGGTCCGGGAATTACATATCCTGCACCCGATGTAAGAAATATACCGCTTTCAATACCAAGGTTTGTTGTGCCTCCGTTAGAGAAAATTCCTCTGGCAGCATTGGCACCTGTGTATTGTACGTTATCAAAAATAACTCCGTCTCCTACAATATTTTCAACCATTGCGTTCGGATCTACGCCCGATTGAATGTTTATTTGCGCATAAGATTGATAACTAAATGTAACTAAAGTTACAAATAAAAGTAGTAAAGTAATTCTGTTATTCATTGTTTGTATTTTGTGAGGACAGGCTAACCAGCTGTATATTAGCGATTTAAAAAGTTAGCATTTGTCCGTATTATAACTACGAATATTAAGACATAAAAATTAACAAAAAAGTTGTCTCTTTGTTTTTAACATTGTTATTAACAAATGATTTGACTTTACAAAGATATATAATTTTTATTAATTCTAAATAAAGAA
>JALSSR010000240.1 GCA_026984135.1 Bacteroidales bacterium | reverse complement strand
ATTTATTACTCTTTAATAATCCTTCGATTTTGCTCCAATTTTCTTTAAGAAAGGTGTGCAGCTCCTTTATTTTCATATTCCCAATACGTAAATGAACAACTTTTGGAGGCTGATTTGTTAAAATAATTTTCGAGGAGAAATCGGCATCCTTTGAAATAATTGTTAATCCGTTTTTCTTGCATAACTCCATATCTGCTCATCAGTCCATTCGTCATTCAAGTCTTTAACATGTATAAATTTTTCAGAATTCCATAAACTAAAATAGTAAGGTAAATTTGCATCTACAATGAATTCAACTTTCATGAAGCAGGCATTAAAGAAAACTTTCTATCTAAAAACTCAGCAGCAAATTTCAAACAAGCCATAATATCATCATATTCCAATGAAGGATACTGTTTTAATATTTCATTTATATCCTCACCGGCACTTAAGAATTCAAGAATTGTCTGGACGGTAATCCTTTTCCCCCTAATTGTCGGTTTACCATTACAGATATCACTATCTACAGTTATTCTATCAAAAATATAACCCATTTTTCCCAAAATTAAATTCAGAAGCAAAGATAACAAAATATAATAATACTACTTCTTAATATTCGGCATTTCAAGCCCATAGCCTTTTTTCCTATCCTCGATTTTGAGTAAGAAAGCAAATAGCAGTGAAGAAATTGACAGTCCGAGGAATATCAACATATCATAAAAATAATCATAACGAAGATTAAGTCTTTCTTTTGCAATTACGGTATAAGCATTATTCTTGGCGACACCAACAACTTGTTTTATTGCTTCTTTTTTATCACTTGCGATGTCCAATGTTTTAAGATTATTAACAATGCTTTCATAAACCATTTTCTTCACATTATCTGTATTCACATCTTCAATTGAAACAGGCTCATACTCAGTATACTGCACAATAGAATCCACAGCTGCTCCCGAAGCTTTTTGCACAGCTTTGTTTATCTCTTTTTCACTAAAAGATTTACCGGGCAATACCTCCGTAAAAGCTTTTTCGATTGCATCTTTAACCACAACTTTATTTGGTGAGACATCCGGGTTCGTTGAATTTAACACAAAACCAAGTATAAGTGGGATGAACATCAAACCTATATTTTGTATCCAGAAAATGACGGCATAGGCTGTTCCAAGTTGTTTTTCAGGAATAATTTTCGGTACGGAAGGCCACATTGCAGAAGGAACCAATGAGAAACCAACTCCAAGAATAATAACCATAACAGTTGCTATCCACCAAACATTCAATGCAGGAATAGCAAGTATACCATGTACAAGAATAAGAATCAATGATCCGATCATCATAATAGTTGCACCTTTCCCGAATTTATCGTAAATACCACCGAACACAGGAGTCAAAATCATTGTTCCCAAAGGAAGAAGTCCGGGAATAGTGCCCGCCCAATACGGATCAACATTATATTTGTTTATCATCAAGTCTGTTGCATAAAAAAGGAAAGGAAATACTGCGGAATAAAACAAAACACACAAAATAGCAATATACCAGAATCCGAGATTCCCGATAATAAACTTAATATCGCTGACTTTAAACTCATCCTCGTCAGAAACTTCCAGTTTTTCAATACCTTCCGATTTATCAAGCTTAATATCAAGTATTGAAAAAGTTATAAACGAACCGACACCTATGAGCATTACGATTAGAGCAAATAATATTGGTGCCGTAACTGAAAAGTTCTTTGCAAGAGGAAGAGAAATAACAAGTGCCAGCATAGTTCCCAAACGCGCAATTGACATCTGCATTCCCATTGCGAGTGCCATCTCCTTACCTTTAAACCAGCGTACAACAGCTTTTGAAATGGTAATACCAATTGCTTCGGTACCAACACCAAATATGGCAAACCCCAATGAAGAAATTAACACTTGCGTTTTCATATCACCAAGTAAAGGAAGATGAACAACCGCACCCTCCGGAAACTGATGATTAACCGCCCAATAGTTCAAAGCAGTTCCCAAAAACATTATTATAGTTGCTCCGAGTCCTGTTTTTCTTACTCCCAGTTTATCAAGAATAAACCCGCTGAAGATAAGCATAAACAGAAAAACATTAAACCAGGCATAAGCCGAAGTATATGTTCCGAAATCCTCACTATTCCATCCAAGCACACTTTCAAGCATTGGCTTGATTGAAGAGAGCGCATAGTTAAAATAGTATGCACCGAAAATTGACAACGAAGCAAGTACTAATGCCGTCCATCTTGCCGACGTTGACTCCCTAAGGGATTGTTTTATTTTTTCTGTCATAATGAAATATTTTTGAATTTTTTTAAAGGGCAAATATATAACTTTTATTAAAGCTTAGCCGAAATATTGAAATATTTTAAATAATCGGAGAAAATCCCGTCAGGCTTGCACGAAAGATGATCTTTGCGATTGTTACGGGAGAATTCTATTGAAAAAAGATGAAACAGGCTGATAATTATGATTTGCATAACGGAATCTATACGGAAATATGTAAAAGCTTTTTGGTCTCAAAAAAAGGTTCATTAAAGTATTTCGATAGAGGATAAATGGTAACCCTTTTACCAAATCCTGCAATTTCGGTATAAAAATCACCTCCCTTCAAATATAAAATACCGTTTTTCAACGGATTCCGGTTTTCTCTTGCAACTTTTTTCTTAACCATTTTGTAAAATACGGGCATTGACGTAACAGCCCTGCTAACAACAAAATCAAACTCGCCGTCTATCTCTTCAGCTCTTGATTTTAAGGATTTAACATTTTCCAGTTTCAATGATGTTTTAATTTCATTGACAACCTTGATCTTTTTTCCTATTGAGTCAACCAAAAGAAATTCACTTTCGGAAAACAAAATAGCAAGAGGTATTCCGGGAAACCCGCCACCGGTACCCACATCCAATATCCGTGTTCCGGGAATGAAATTAATAACCTTTGCAATCGCGAGAGAATGAAGCACATGCCTTTCGTAAAGTTTATCAACATCTTTCCGTGAAATAACATTTATCTTACTGTTCCATTCGGAATATAACGGAGCAAGATTTTCAAATCTTTTAATTTGAACGGATGTCAGGTTTGGAAAGTATTTTTTAATCAACTCCATAATAAAAAATATATGGAGCAAAGATAGTTCGTTTAGTTTAATTTTTTGAAATCCTATTCCAGCGTGGAATTGAAAAATGAAAAGTTGACCCTTTTCCCTCAAAACTTTTCACTGTAATTGTCCCTCCGTTTTTCTCCACATAATCCTTACAAAGCAATAATCCAAGACCCGAACCTGTTTCATTTTCAGTCCCTTTGGTTGCAAAATGTGATTCCAAATCAAATATTTTTTTAATATTTCCGGCTGCAATTCCAACGCCATTATCTTCAACTGAAATATGAACTGCTTCGCCATCGTCATAGACTTTTATTAGCACATTTCCATTTCTGTTAGTAAATTTTATAGCATTGTAAATCAGATTTCTAAGAACGGTTGTTATCATAACTTCATCTGCGAAGGCAACGACATCATCAGATATGTCTAATCGTAAATCAATATCTTTTTGAATTGCTGCTCCTTTCAGTAAATTTATATTTTCGAGAATCAGATTCTTAATATTAATTCTTATAGGATTAAAGTCCAGTTCATTTTTTCTGATTCGCGACCAAAACAGAAAACTATCTATCATCTCGTTCATTGAGTCGGCTGAATTTCTCACATTCGACAATAGTTTATGATATATTTCCTCGTCAAACAAATCGGGATCACTGGTAAGCGCATCCATTAAAACTTTGATATTACCAATCGGTCCTTTCAGTCCATGTGCAAGCATTTCATATAACTTGTCACCCTCCATTGAATATATATCCTTGTTGCTTTTTAATTCATTTTGGATTGCCTTTAACTCAGACGAATTATCACGTTCCGTCACAGCCGAACCATTGTTATCCGATTTCCCCTTTTTCTCAGACTCAGCCTTAAGGTTATCGTTATTATAAGTAACAATTGCCATCTGTACCAAATCAACCAGTCTATCCCTGGCATATTCAAATCCGGAATGCCTGTCGAATTTAAAGTATGAGGAGGTCATTTCAATAAACGGCTTCGGTGAAGCTCCGTTATATCTGAAAACAACCTTACCGTTCTTTTCGTCAATGTATTTTCTGAGTAAATTCATAAAATCGCTTTGCCCGTTTATTCCAAAAACCATTTTATTAAAAATAATCAGAATAAGACTATCGGTATTATTTATTATTCGGGAAGCCTCATCAATGGATGAAGCTTCGAGGATGTTTAACTTTTTGCTATTAAACAGAAAGTATTTTAGTGAGTTTGAAATTACATATCTGAAATGGTCATCAGTGTCAATTACTAAGACATTGCAATTACAACTGTCGAATGAATATACTCCAACGGGATTATTTTCCCGGATTTGCTCAATCTTTATATTTCTTACATTTCCTGAATCCACAATAAAAATTCTCAATTTATAAGGACAGCATCACTTTAGCAAACTCTATACCAAGGAAACTATTTCCACTCGAAATCAGCATCTTAACGCAAGAGACCTAATAACATCACAAAATCAAAACATACGAAACCGGATAATTTTTTAATTAAACGATAAAAATATTCACCGCAAAAGACAATATTCATTTTTTATTTGTATATTTGGCTTCACAAAATCATCAGAAAAATGAAAATAACCATCTCTATATTTCTGATTTTAGTTTCGTCCTGTGGTTATTCGGGACACTACAATGTACTTGGTGCACGCTCGGGTGGACTCGGAAGGAGTTCTCTTGCTTTGTCCGGCTTTTGGGCAGGTTTCAATAACCAGGCTTCTTTAGCCGATTACAACAAACTTTCTGCAGGGATATATTACGAAAACCGTTTTATTGTCAAGGAAATGAACCTGGCAGCGGGAGGATTTATACTCCCTACCAAATCAGGCACTTTCGGACTAAATCTTACCTGGTTCGGGTACTCTGATTTCAATGAAAAAAAAATAGGACTTGGTTATGGTCGCAAATTCGGAAAATCATTCTCCGCAGGTATCCAGTTAGATTATTTATCAACTTATATAGCTGAAAATTATGGAAAAAAGAGCCTGATTACTTTTGAACTCGGCTTTAAAGCATCACTCGGTGAAAATTTCATAATCGGAGGCCATCTTTTCAATCCTGTTCCCGTTTATATACAAAAGGAATTTAACGACAGGATACCAACAGTCTTCTCCATTGGTGCGGTTTATTACATATCCAATGAGTTGCTGATAACTCTTGAGACCGAAAAGAGTTCGGAATTCAAGCCTTTAATCAGAGGAGGTATTGAATATCAAATCATTAATCGGGTTGCAGTCAGAATGGGTTATTCAACACTTCCTTCACAAACAGGAGCTACAAAATTCAGTATTGCTTCAATATTTTCTTTTGGATTTAGTCTGAACTTCGACAAATTTGATATTGACTTTGCTTCATCTTATCATAATGTTTTAGGATGGTCACCTTCAATGACTGCTATTTTCAAATTTGACTAATGTGAATGCCGTAAAACATATCAATCCTAATCTATTGAGGTTTGTTTTCACAATCTCGGTTTGCCTGATTTCCGCATTTCAAACTATTTTAGGACAGGAGCCAGGCAAACCGGTAAAAAATGATGAAACCGATCTCATTGATAAAGTGGAGGATATCGCAGCAAATAGTGATGTATCGCTTGATTATACAGAACTCCTTACTGACCTTAAGTATTTTAAAGACAACCCCTTAAACCTGAACTCAGCCACAGCTGATGATTTGAAAAAACTTATTTTCCTCAACAACATTCAGATATACAACATTCTGGCCTACCGGGAAAATTATGGTAATTTTGTATCAATTTACGAACTTCAGGGTGTTGACGGATTGGACAAAGTAACAATTTCAAAAATTCTGCCATACATCACTGTAAAAACGGTTAAGCCTTCATATAAACCAACTTTAAGAAGTATTGTCAAGTCACTTAGAAATGATTTTTTTATTCGCTACCAAAGAGTGCTACAAGACCAACAGGGATATTCCGAAGTTAACGACTCATCATTGATACAAAGTCCGAATTCATATTACCTTGGAAATCCTGATAAAATATACTTCAGATACGGGCTTAATTATCACAATAAAATCAGGCTCGGTTTCACAATGGAGAAAGATGCGGGAGAACCATTTCTTAAAAACTCTGTAAACGACTCCATCGCAAGATTATACGGCATAAAAACTCACAACGGATTTGATTTTTACAGTTTACATTTTAGCCTTTCGGGATTTGGGCACCTGAAATCCCTTTCGATTGGCAATTACCAGTTAAAATTCGGGCAGGGACTTACAATGTGGTCGGGTCTTGCATTCGGGAAGTCATCAGACGCAACAAATATTGAGAAATTTGCATCCGGGGTCAGGCCATACACATCAACAGACGAAAACGGATACCTCTCAGGAGTTGCCTCTACATTCAGGTTCGGAAAAATTGACATTACGGGATTCTATTCATCCCACAACATTGATGCAGGTATAAACGCAAAAGACACTATGCCTGATGGAGAACACATTGCAACCTCCATTCCGGAAACAGGCTATCACCGTACAATTTCAGAAATCAGAAAAAAGGATGCCCTGAATCTAAAAGCTTTCGGCGGAGATGTCACTTTCAGGGCAAACAGATTAAAAATCGGTTTAACAGCCTTCACTACACATTTGAGCTACCCTTTCCTGAAAGACCTCTCATCTTATAACAAGTTCGACTTCACCGGCATGCAAATTTCCAATGCGGGAGTGAACTTTAACTATATGACACGAAAGGTTGATATATACGGAGAGGTTGCCTATAGCGACAACGGTGCAATAGCACAGTTTTACGGCATTACCGCATATCCTCACAAAAGAATATTTATATCCTTATTATATAGAAACTTCCCAAAGAATTATCACAACTTTTTCAGTAATGCGTTTTCCGAATCGGGACATACATTCAATGAACAGGGGTTTTATTCGGGAATTAATCTATTACTTCATAAAAACTGGACATTATCAGCATATTTTGATATGTTCAGATTTCCCTGGCTCAGATATCGCGTAAACAGTCCCTCAACAGGGAATGACAATCTGGTTCAGTTAAACTATAACCCGTCGCACTATGTTGCAATGTATCTGAGGTTCAGGCAGAAAAACAAACAGATTAACACCTCCGATGATGAAGTCAGACAGCCATATATAATTAACACAAGAAAAACTTCAATAAGATATAACATTCAGTACCGTATATCACCCTCCATTTTAATGAAGGACAGGATTGAATATTTGATATACAAGGAAAGCGATAATTACAGAGGAACCGGTTATCTGGTTTATCACGATATCGCCTGGAAACCGGAAATAAGAAATCTGTCTCTGATATTAAGATATGCTCTTTTCGATACCGATTCGTATGACGAGCGGATATATACCTATGAAAATGATGTGTTATATGCATTCTCAGTTCCGGCTTACTATTACAAAGGAAGCCGCATTATCATCCTATTTAAAATGAACATAGCTAAACACTTTACTCTGTGGTTACGATTTGCAAATACCTTTTTCAGCAATAAGCGGACAATAGGTGCGGGTACCGAGCAAATAGACGGAAATAACCGGTCGGAAATAAAAGCACAGGTCAGAATAAAACTTTAAAAAAAAAGCCGTGATGTAAGAATCACGGCTTTTCCATTTTTACCCGAGATTATTATCAAGGAATTTGATCTTTGCTTTGAGGAGTTCAACTTCTCCCTTGGCTTTTTCAATTTTTTTCTCAAACTCCTGTTTCAAGAGCGATGCTTTTTTGGAAGCAGCTAAAAAGCCAAGATTATTTTCCCAA
>JALSSR010000239.1 GCA_026984135.1 Bacteroidales bacterium | reverse complement strand
ATAAGAATTGACAATCTTTTTTATCCCGCAAAGGTAAATCTTGCAATGCTTTATAATAAGCAAGGCGATAACGACAGGGCGGAAATACTGTTGAAGGATGTTCTGAAAAATCATCCGGAGTTACCCGATACTTACTATTCGCTGGGTCTGCTGATGGCCGAAAAAGACGATTATGAAGCCTCTGCCGTCTATCTGAAGAAAGCTTCGGAACTGATGCCCGGAAGAGCAAGGGTTTTTTATAATCTGGCTCTCGTGTTGCAATATCTTAAGAATGACTCCGGTGCCGAAAAAGCATTCCGACGGGCTTGCGACCTGGAACCCGAAAACGGTACCTATCTCTCCGCTCTCGTCGGGTTTTATCTCCAAACCAATCATTTGCAGGCCGCGCGGACATATCTGCTCAGGTGGATTGAACTCCATCCCGAAGACAGGTCGGCTAAAGATATGCTGGAAAGAATTGATGCAAAGTGATAAATATAATAATTTGCGAATGTTAAGTTAGGTTTTTAATCCAATTAGAATGATATTTACCCGACCGGAAAAACCTTATTACCTTATTGGTACATTAGCGGCATATTTACAGTTCAAATCAATAACAAATTTTACCTATCTTTGCTTTCAAATATGATTTTATGGAAGAACAATTGTTTGAGAGTGCTGCCGAAGCAATAAAGAGGTCAAAGTTTACCGTTGCTTTCACAGGTGCAGGTATTTCGGTAGAAAGCGGTATTCCGCCTTTCAGAGGAAAGGACGGGCTTTGGAGTAAGTATGATATGAAAACCCTTGAGCTTGATTTCTTTTTTAAGTATCCTTTGGAGTCGTGGTCGGTTATCAAGGAGATTTTTTATGATTACTACGGGAAAGCCAAACCCAATAAGGCTCATCTTGTGCTGGCGGAAATGGAGGAAAAAGGACTTTTGAAATCTGTCATAACCCAAAATATTGATAATCTGCATTATGAGGCCGGAAATAAAACCGTTTACGAGTTTCACGGCAATATGAAAAAGCTGATTTGTACGGGATGCAAAAAGCATTTTACGGTTGAGGATATTGATTTTGATAATCTGCCGCCAAGGTGTGATGACTGCGGAGGACTGATAAAGCCCGACTTTATATTTTTCGGTGAGGGTATTCCGCAGGAGGCTTATACAGGCTCTTTTCACGATGCTTCACACTGTGAAGCGATGTTGGTTGTCGGGACAACAGGTGAGATATTGCCCGCTTCGCAACTGCCGTATCTTGCAAAACAAAACGGAGCTACAATCATTGAAGTGAATATGGCGCCGTCGAAATATTCAGGCTCTCTTACGGATATTTTCCTTCGGGGAAAAGCTACGGAGGTGATGGGGAGGCTGGGAGAGATGCTGTTTCCTGCAGGGACCGATTAGTTCCGACTGTAAATTTTACGATTTGGGAATCAGGTGGCTATCCTATTTCGGGTCATATTGTTTATCCCCCAAATTATAGCTATTTCACAAAGTTGCACAATGAAGTCTCAAAGAAAACACAAAGACATAATATGTTAATAATGAATGTTCTTTGAAGAGTTAATGTGAAACTTTAGTAATGTATCTATCCATTATGATTTAGTTTTCCAATGCAAATGCCAATAAAATGTTTTAGTTTTCCAAGGTAAATAGCGATAACAAATTTTTAAAATGTATTA
>JALSSR010000238.1 GCA_026984135.1 Bacteroidales bacterium | reverse complement strand
GGATTGGTAAATTGGTTAAATAGGCAAACCTTTCGGGTGGATGGCGGATGGTGCGCTGAACTCCCGAAAGATTCGTGTAACGTTAAATTTTGGTAAAGAATAATGAAATCAAAAAAATAAGAACAATGAAAAAAATCAAATTACTTACGGCGATTATTATTACGGCAGCAATTATGTCAGGTTGCTCCGAAGGAAATAAAAAGCAATCTTCGCAAAAAAAAGAAACAAAGAAAGAGGTTCAGCAGCCGGAGCAGGTTGCACCAAACACTCTGACTGCAGAAGAAAAAGCAGATGGCTGGCAATTGTTATTTGATGGAAAAACTACAAAGGGTTGGCGGGGATACAATAAAAAAACATTTCCTGAAAAGGGATGGGTAGTGGAAGACGGAACCCTGCATGTTATCGGGTCGGGAAAAGGAGAAGCAGGCGGTGGCGGAGATATAATAACGGATAAAAAGTACGGTAATTTCGAACTGGAACTTGAATGGAAAGTCTCCGAAGGTGGTAACAGTGGTATTTTTTACCTTGTTCGGGAGAAACCCGGACAGGCCATTTGGAAATCATCACCGGAAATGCAGATTCTTGATAACGAGCGCCATCCCGATGCAAAACTTGGTGTAAACGGAAACCGTGCAGCAGGCTCTCTGTATGACCTTATTCCGGGGAAATTTGAAGCCGTACATCCCGCAGGTCAGTGGAACAAGGTGAAAATAATGGTTTATAAAGGTACCGTAGTCCATTGGATGAACGGTGAAAAACTGTTTGAATACCACCTTTGGACCGACGACTGGAAAAATATGGTGAAAAACAGCAAGTTCAAAGACTATCCCGACTTTATGAACCCTGCTTCCGAAGGTTATATCGGTCTTCAGGACCACGGCGACGACGTATGGTTCAGAAATATTAAAATAAAGGAATTATAAACTGAAAAAAATCTTTCGGTTCTTTATAAGATACTCCGCTATCTGTACGGCATTTGTTGCAGCTCCTTTTCTGAGGTTATCCGCCACAATCCATAGGTTCAGTCCGTTTGGCAGTGAAAAGTCACGGCGTATTCTTCCGACGAAAACATCATCTTTGCCTTGTGCAAACAGCGGCATGGGATAGATATTTTTTTCAGGGTCATCCAATACCTTGACACCTTCCGATGACTGCAATATTTCGAATATATCTTCTATATTAAACTCATCTTCAAATTCAATATTTACACTCTCGGAATGCCCTCCTTCTACCGGTACTCGAGCTGCCGTAGCCGTAACTTTTATATTGTTGTCGTTAAGTATCTTTTTGGTCTCGTTTACCAGTTTCATCTCCTCTTTTGTATAACTGTTGGCTGTAAACGTGTCGCAATGTGGAATTATATTCATATTGATTTGATGAGGATATGCGGGTTCGGCGACAGGTAAATCCGCACTCTCAAATCCGAGTTGATCAACACCTTTTATTCCCGAACCCGTTACCGATTGGTACGTGGAAACCACAATCCTTTTGATTTTGAACTTTTTATGCAAAGGATTCAAAATCATAACGAGTTGTATCGTCGAGCAATTGGGATTTGCGATTATCAAATCCTTTTTTGTCAGGATGTTTGCATTTATTTCGGGAACAATAAGCTTTTTATTTTTATCCATTCGCCAGGCTGAGGAATTGTCAATTACAAAGGTGCCTTTGTTTGCAAATTCGGGAGCCCGTTGTAAAGATATCTCACTGCCGGCGGAAAAAAGAGCAATGTCAGGTTTTTTTGCGATAGCATTTTCAATAGTTGTTACTGCAATTTTCTTATCATTATATAATACATCTTTTCCCAGTGAATTTTCCGAAGCAACCGGAATCAGTTCCGTAACCGGAAAATTCCGTTCTTCAAGAATTTTGATCATAACCGAACCAACAAGCCCGGTTGCTCCTATAACCGCTACTTTCATCTTTTGTATCTTTTCTTCTGCAAATTTACCATAAATTTTCTTTACTACATAATGACGAAAAAATAATATGCCGTACCTGTTTTTTATTTTTAATAAAAAGTATTGCCGTATAAGTTTTTGTTCTAATTTTGGAACGGAAAAACAGTTATACTAATTCGGTAAAAATATTTTGTTATGAAATTCGATCCGGCATCAAAAATTCAGGATTTACTGCAATTCGGTGAATTCGGGGGAGTTAACCCGTCAATAACCGATTCGGCGACCTATACTTTTTTACAGGCAAAGGATATGCTTGATACCTTTCACGGTGAAACGGAGGATTATTTTCTATACTCAAGACATTGGAATCCCAGCAATAAATACCTTGCGGAGGCAATGGCGACAATGGAAGGAACCGAGAACGCCTGGTTGACGGCTTCGGGAATGGCTGCAATTACCAACACAATATTGCAGTTGTGTAACACCGGCGACCATGTCGTTTCGAGTATCACTACCTATGGCGGAACATTTGCCTTTTTGAACAATTATCTCAAGAAGTTTAATATTGAAGTCTCTTTTGTGGATATAACCGACCTGGATTCGGTTGAAAAGGCAATGAAAGACAATACCAAGCTGATTTATACGGAAACTATGACAAATCCGATGCTGCAGATCTCGGATATTCCGGAACTTAAGAAGATAGCTGCCAGGTATGATGCGAAACTGGTCGTTGACAATACTTTTACTCCCATGATGGTTGCTCCGAAACTTCACGGAGCGGATATCGTGGTTTACAGTCTTACAAAATATGTCAATGGTAAAAACGATCTTGTTGCAGGTGCCGTTTGTGCCGATAATGATTTTATCAACTCTTTGATTGATCTCAATGGCGGCTCTTCAATGTTGCTTGGTCCTGTCCTTGACCCGTTGCGTTCATCCCAGATTCTTAAGAATATGCACACACTTCATATTCGTATGAAACAGCATAGTAAAAATGCTTCATATCTTGCAAACAAGTTCAGAAGTGCGGGAATAAAAGTTACTTACCCCGGTTTTGAAGATGATAAGGGCTATAAAGTGTTTACTAAAATGCTCAACAAGGAGTTCGGATATGGCGGTATGCTTGCAATTGATCTTAAAACTACTGAAAAAGCCGATTTATTTATGGAGATGATGGAAGAGCAAGGTGTGGGTTATCTTGCCGTCAGCCTTGGATATTTTAAGACACTTTTCAGTTGTTCGGGTAAAAGTACATCTTCGGAAGTGCCCGAAGAAATCCAAAAGCGTATCGGAATGTCCGAAGGCTTGGTCAGGTTTTCAATGGGGCTGGATAATGATATTCAACGCACATGGAATAAGATTGAGTATTGCTTGAAGGAGTTGAACCTTGTCTAAGCTGCTTTAATGAATATTGATATTTGTAGCACTGAAAAGTCACAACATTAAACGCCTGATAATTATGACCGAAGAGTTTTTACATTATATCTGGAAGTTTAAACTTTTTGATATAAATTCGGGGGTGGTATCCGGTGATAGTTTACAGGTTATTAATCCGGGCACTCACAATTTCGATTCCGGCCCCGATTTTTTAAATGCCAGAGTTAAGATTGGAAATACTGTTTGGGCAGGAAATGTGGAAATACATATCAGGTCGTCCGATTGGTTTATTCATGGTCATCAGGATGATGAAGCGTATGACAATATAATCCTTCATGTTGTTTTTGTTGATGATAAACCTGTGAAAAGAAAAAGCGGGGAGACTGTTCCCACTTTTGAATTAACCGGTAAATTCGATGAGGCTCTATACGACAGATATCAATATTTTCTGAGTAACCGGAATTGGATTCCCTGCGAGAAATTAATTCAGAGAGCGGGACGGTTGGTGATCAACAGCCTGTTGGACAGGCTCCTTGTGGAGAGACTTGAAGATAAGTCCGGCTCTATTATTGCGAGACTTGGGATTAACGGGAATAACTGGGAACAGACGTTTTATGAGTTTCTTGCTGCCAATTTCGGATTTAAAGTAAACGGTACTCCTTTTGAAATGACTGCCAAGTCGCTGCCCCTTTCGTATCTCGGCAAACACAAAAACAACAGGTTTCAAATTGAAGCTATGCTTTTCGGTCAGGCCGGGCTACTCGAAGATGAACGGGGTGATGATTACTACTTGAAACTCAGGCAGGAATATTTGTTTTTGCAACGTAAATTCGGCCTCATTCCCATTGATAAGAATTTGTGGCGTTTTATGCGACTGCGTCCTTCCAATTTTCCAACCATACGTCTGTCGCAGTTTGCACATCTTATTCACAGGTCTTCTCATCTTTTTTCAAAACTGCTCGAAATTGAAAAATTTCCCGACCTCATTCCTTTGTTTGACGTTTCGGTTTCCGATTATTGGCAAACACATTACACTTTCGGCAAAGTGTCGGCAAAACGGACAAAAAAGTTGGGAAAAACCGCCATTCATCTGATAATGATAAATACTGTCGTTCCGTTTCTGTTTGTTTACGGAAGATTGAAAAATGATCAAAAGTATATTGACAGGGCTTTGATCTTTCTCGACCAGCTTCCCGGTGAATTGAATGCGATTGTGCGAAAGTGGGAAAAGCTTGGAATGAGTACCCGCACGGCATATAATACACAGGCATTGCTGCAATTGAAAAATGTATATTGCAATCGCAAAAGATGTCTTCAGTGCGGCATTGGGAATGAACTGTTAAAAAATACGGTTTTGTGATAGGCGTAAAACGTTAAAAAATATTTTCAAAAAAACATTAGGTTTTTATTAAATAAAGATATACTTTTGCACCCCAATTTGAAAACCGATTAAATGTCGGTTTAAAAATAATAAAAAGGAGGCTTAAGAAATGGCAAAAAAAAGTAAAGACGCAAGAGTTCAGGTGATTCTGGAATGTACTGAACACAAGACAAGTGGAATGCCGGGGACATCAAGATATGTTACCACTAAAAACAAAAAAAACACTCCCGAGAGGCTTGAACTGAAAAAGTACAATCCTATTTTGAAAAAATATACTATTCATAAAGAAATTAAATAATATTTGTTATGGCAAAGAAAGTTGTTGCTTCGTTACAAACGGCCGGTAAAAACTATACCAAGGTGATAAAAATGGTTAGATCGCCTAAAACAGGTGCCTATTCTTTTAAGGAGAGCATCCTTCACGTTGAAGATGTGAAAAATTATTTGGCGAAAAAGTAAAAATAGTTGAAATAAAAGAAATTTTGAGGCTTTTTCCTGTTTTAGGGAAAAGCCTTTTTGTTATTATATTAAATTATGGGGTTTTTAAATATTTTCTCAAAAGATAAAAAGGAAAAACTTGATAAGGGTTTGTCAAAAACCAAAGAGAATGTTTTTTCAAAACTTACAAGAGCTGTTGCGGGTAAGACGAAGATTGACGATGAGGTGCTTGACAATCTTGAAGAGATACTTGTTACCTCTGATGTGGGAGTTGATACTACTCTTAAAATCATTGACAGGATAGAAGCACGGGTTGCAAAGGATAAGTATCTCGGAACCTCGGAACTGAACAGGATTTTGAAAGAGGAAATCGCGGCGCTTTTGCTTGAAAATAATCGCGAAGACCTTGTCGAATTTACCGTTCCCGAAGGAAAACATCCCTATGTTATAATGGTTGTGGGAGTTAACGGCGTGGGGAAAACGACTACCATCGGGAAACTTGCCTATCATTTTAAAAAAGCCGGCAAATCCGTACTTCTCGGAGCAGCCGATACTTTCAGGGCTGCCGCTGTGCAGCAGCTTCATATCTGGGCCGACAGGGTTGATGTCCCGATTGTGGATCAGGGAATGAATGCCGATCCTGCCTCCGTTGCCTTTGATACATTGAAATCAGCTCTTGCCAAGGATTCCGACGTGGTAATTATAGATACTGCCGGACGCCTGCACAACAAGGTGAATCTGATGAATGAACTTACAAAAATAAAAAGGGTTATGCAAAAGGTTGTGCCAGATGCACCTCACGAAATATTGTTGATCCTTGATGCGTCAACGGGCCAGAATGCCATAGAACAGGCCCGCCAATTCACGGCTGCCACAGAGGTTAATGCCATTGCTCTGACAAAACTCGACGGCACTGCCAAAGGTGGTGTCGTTATAGGAATATCCGACCAGTTCAAAGTCCCGGTGAAGTATATTGGAATAGGTGAAAAAATGGAAGACCTTCAGGTGTTTAACAGGGTTGAATTTGTTGATAGTCTTTTTGATTGACCCTATTTACGCATTCAAGCATTAAATAAATGACTTTATACCTAAAATTAAAATTTTGAAAACCAAACCGAAGATAAAAAAGATAAACCTTATATCACTGGGATGCTCAAAAAATCTTGTGGACTCGGAAGTGTTGATGGGACAGCTAAACTCCAATAATATTGATGTTGTTTTTGAAAATGATTCGGGAGACGCCGATGTAGTTGTAATTAATACCTGCGGTTTTATACACGATGCAAAACAGGAGTCAATTGACACTATTTTGCAATATATAGATGCAAAAAACAGAGGCCTTGTGGAAAAGGTTTATGTGATGGGGTGTCTTTCGGAGAGGTACAAAAAGGATTTGGAAAAGGAGATAGAAGATGTTGACAGCTATTTCGGTGTTAATGATATAAATAAAATAGTAGCCGAGTTGGGAGGTCGGTACCGTAGGGAACTTGTGGGAGAACGGGTTTTGACCACACCGTCACATTTTGCTTATCTGAAAATTGCCGAGGGATGCGATCGGCGTTGCTCTTTCTGTGCCATACCTTTTATCAGAGGAAAACATATTTCAAGACCTGTTGAAGAGATTATTACCGAAGCGAAAAAGCTTATTGAAAAAGGTGTGAAAGAGATAATTTTGATCTCGCAGGATTTATCCTATTACGGGATAGACCTTTATAAAAAGAATATGTTACCGGAGTTGGTTGACCGGTTATCTTCACTTGAGGGGATGGAATGGCTGAGGTTGCACTACCTTTACCCCTTTTCTTTTCCGATGGAGGTGCTGGACATAATGAAAGAGCGCGACAATATTTGTAATTATGTGGATATGCCGGTACAGCATATAAGCGACAAGATATTGAAATCAATGCGGCGCGGTCATGGTAAAAAAGATACCTACGGATTGCTTGATGATGTTAAAAAAAGGTTGCCTGATGCTGCATTGCGGACGACTCTCATAACAGGATATCCCGGTGAAACGGAAAAGGATTTTAGGCAATTGCTTGATTTTGTTGAAGAGATAAGGTTCGACAGGCTTGGAGTCTTTGCTTACTCCCCTGAAGAAGGTACCTCGGCTTTCAAATTAAAAGACGATGTGCCTGACGGTGTAAAACAGCAAAGAGTTGATGCAATAATGGAATTGCAGCAAAATATATCATTTCAATTGAATAATGAAAAGGTAAGAAGGTCATTTAAAACCATTATTGACAGAAAAGAGGGCGACTATTTTATAGGCCGTACCGAGTATGACTCTCCGGAAATAGATAATGAAGTCCTTATTTCTGCAAATAGTTCCGAAATCGGAGTTGGGGATTTTGTTAGTGTTAAGGTCTCAAAAGCCGACTATTTTGACCTTTTCGGGACTCTTTCCCAAAAATAGACACGGATTTATTTTATAGACTTTTATCCGTTTGCGGAAAAAGTTACGTTTTTGGATATCTGTTCCAATATTATCCATTATTGGAATATTTAGTTATTCTGCTGAATGATAGGCGATTAGATGTTGTGTCCAATCACCTTTTTGTTATCCGGTTTCAAATGTAAATATTTATCGCTTGATTATCAGTGGGTTGTAATTTTTGGCACATCAATTGAGATAGGTGAAATGTTCTTTGAAAAAAAATTATCATCAAACAAAATGTAATCTGAGAAATTTTTCATGGTGGTTAATTTTTATTTGTAAAATTTGGTTTTGGTTGGTTAATTAGGTCGGAAAGCTATGTTCATAACTGGTGCTTTTCGGCCTTTTTTATTTCGTGTATTTATAAATACTATATATTTGCACGGAA
>JALSSR010000237.1 GCA_026984135.1 Bacteroidales bacterium | reverse complement strand
TTTCTCTTTACACATTAAATAAATATCTTGAAGATGTTCTGATTGTAACTGAGGATGTTATCAAAAATCCTGTTTTCCCGGAAAAAGAGCTGACTACTTTCCTTCAAAATAAAAAACAGGAGTTCCTGATAAATAACGAAAAGGTAAGACACGTAGCAAGACGAATGTTCAGCAAACAAATATTCGGGGCAAACCATCCATACGGAAAAACGGCGGTTGTAGAAGATTTTGACAAAGTAACGAGAGATGCTCTTTCGGCTTTTCATAGAAAACATTACTCCAAAGAGAGTTGTAAGATCATTGTCTCCGGCAAAATACCTTCAAATCTTGTTTCGGGTTTGAACAAACATTTTGGAGAAGGTTCAAAGATTTCGGCAGCATCAAATAATTTAAATGCAAATGTAAAAATTGAGCCTGAAAATAAAAAAGAGTATATTAAAAAAGCAGGTAGCGTTCAGTCTGCAATAAGGGTCGGAAGACCATTATTCAACAAAACACATCCCGATTACCACAAGCTAAAAGTTGTGAATGCCGTACTCGGCGGATATTTCGGTTCAAGGCTTATGACCAACATCCGCGAAGATAAAGGTTATACTTACGGGATAGGTTCGGCAATTGTATCTTTGCACAATGCAGGATATTTTTTCATTGCATCCGAAGTCGGCACCGAAGTTAAGGAGCCGGCTTTACAGGAGGTTTATAAAGAAATTGAGAAACTGCAACAGGATAAAGTCGGTGAGGATGAATTAACTCTGGTAAGAAATTACCTTCTCGGCTCAATGCTGCGAAACTTCGACGGACCTTTTCAAATTGCCGACAGCTTTAAAAGTGTGATGGAGTATGACCTTGACAACAGCTATTACCAAAGTTATATTGATACTGTCAGAAGTATTACACCTGAGGAAATACGTGAACTGGCACGGCAATATTTCGACAGAAGGGATATGTTTGAACTCATTGTGGGATAGTTTTGTATATTTGCAACCCTAAGTTTCTTTAAAAAGAAATTATGATAAAAGCTTTTGCAAAATTCATATTCAGGATATTCGGGTGGAAAGAGATTAATGAACTACCGCCCGACTTAAAGAAAGCCGTTGTTATTGTTGCTCCTCATACAAGCATGTGGGATTTTGTCGTTGGACGGTTCGGCTATTGGGCTTTGGGTTTTAAACCTAAATTCTTAATAAAGAAAGAGGTCTTTAAATTTCCGCTAAAAGGAATATTAAAATGGGCGGGAGGAATACCTGTTGACAGAAGCAAAAGCGGTAATATGGTTGAGAATATAGCTACACTATTTTCAAAATACGATTCACTATTTATCACAATAACTCCCGAAGGAACAAGAAAGCTAAACCCTAAATGGAAAAAAGGCTTCTATTATATTGCATTAAGGGCAAAGGTGCCGATTGTTCTGGGCATACTTGACTATAAGAAAAAGGAAGCGGGCATGCGTGATGTTTTATATCCTTCAGGAGATTTTGAGAAGGATTTTAAAATAATTGAAGATTATTACAGAGGAAGAACAGGAAAACATCCCGAGAATTTTAATCTAAACGAATGACCGGAATTAAAAACTTATAAAATATGGAAACCAACAATATTACCACAAACAAAAACTCACCGATTCTTACATTTGCAGGATTTATTATTGTTGTAGCAGGGATAATGTATTCCTCCTCACTTTTAAATCCTTTGCTTCTTGCCCTTTTTATCAGTATTATTTCTGCGCAACCACTTGCGTGGCTTGAAAGAAAAGGAATTGCTCACGGCTTGGCCATCACTATTGTATTAGCAGGTGCACTGCTTATTTTCTTTGGATTAGGACAGATTATTGCTCAATCGGTATATCAGTTCTCAAACGATCTTCCCAAATATTCCGAAAGGGTTACTGAAATCTCCGACTCATTTGTCAAATTTCTTTCAGGAATCGGGATTGATAAAAAATCGTGGCAATTAAACTCAATTCTCGACACAAAGAAATTATTAAGTTTCACAGCAGGCATAGCAAGCGGTTTCGGCAATATGCTCGGAAACATATTTCTTATTATTTTCATTATTGTCTTTCTTTTGCTTGAACTCAACAGTTTTGCAGTTAAAACAATTGCTATTGTTGATGACCCTGCAAAATCGCTTCAATATTTAACCAGAATAGGAAATAGCATACGACACTATCTCGGAATTAAAACCCTTGTAAGCCTCCTGACAGGAATTCTTGTTTGGATTTCGCTTTTGATAATAGGTGTTGATTACGCAATTTTGTGGGGCGTAATTGCATTTATGCTAAACTTCATTCCGAATATCGGCTCTTTTATTGCGGGCATTCCAGCTATCCTTTTCGCTTTGGTTCAGCTTGGATTTGCCGGTGCAATATGGACGACGATTGTTTATGTTTCGGTAAATATGATAATCGGGAGTGTTATCGAACCGAAAGTTATGGGAAAAGGTATGGGACTTTCAACACTTGTGGTTTTTCTCTCACTGATTTTCTGGGGTTTTATTCTTGGTACCGTTGGGATGTTTCTCTCCGTTCCTTTAACAATGACATTAAAAATAATTCTTGAACAGAGCGAAAAAACAAAGTGGATTGCCATATTACTCGGAACCCAGCAGGAAGCACAGGTAATAATTGAAAGAAACAAATATAAACAAGACTTTGAAGAGGAAATGGAGTTGTAAACTGAGGTTACAAAAAGTTAACATTCTTCATATAAAGCTCATATGGTGCTTATTAGCACTTAAAATAAATTTCATTAAAGTACGGTATTACTTAAATAGAATATTTACTTTTGCAACCGGAAAATAAATTTTAGAAATTTTAATTAACGATTATGAAAAAAATTACATTATTACTTAGTATGATTCTATTTGCCGGTTTTATCTTTGCTCAGGGTGGTGAAGCACCATTGGCTAAGGGTGAAAAACAATTGAACTTCGGTACAGGACTTAGCGGCTATGGGATTCCGGCCTATGTTTCATTGGATTTTGCTGTGCATAATGACTGGACAGTTGCACCTGTCCTTAAAGTTGTTATAACGGGTGACTATGTCGGCTTTGGCGGCCTGGGAAGAGTTGATTATCACTGGAACAGACTTCTTAACATTCCGTCAAACTGGGACTTCTATCTTGGTGGTAGCGTTGGATTTGTAAGCGGAGATGATTTGGGTCTTAATATCGGTATCCAGGTCGGAGGACGTTGGTACTGGAGTGATAAATGGGGAATGAACCTTGAGTTGGGTGGCGGAACAGGTTATGGTACTTCATTCGGACTTAGTATGAAGCTTTAACGGATACATATCAAATCAATATAAAGCGGATAATCATAAATGTTTATCCGCTTTTTTTATACCTGTAAAATCAGATCCTCATAACAAACTTTATTAAGAGGCGGCTAAATGTTACTATAAAAAAGTATATTTGTAAAAAATTATTATTATGACAGAGTTTAAAGAACCTATGTTCAGGAATAATGAGCTGAAAGACAGAGTAATTGTGGTAACCGGAGGTGGCTCGGGACTTGGTAAATCAATGACACGCTATTTTATGCAATTGGGCGCCAATGTTGTTATTACATCAAGAAATACTGAAAAACTTGAGAAAACTGCCGGGGAATTAAAAACAGAAACGGGTGGTAATATTTTGATTGCAGGATGTGATGTAAGAAACTATTCGGAAGTAGAAGCTATGCTTGAGAAAACCATTTCCGAATTTGGAAAGGTTGATGCATTGCTCAACAATGCTGCCGGAAATTTTATCAGCCCGTCGGAAAGGCTTTCGGCTAATGCTTTTGACACAATAATTGATATTGTTTTAAAAGGAAGTAAAAATTGCACTCTTGCTTTCGGAAAACACTGGATTAATAAAAAACAGGATAAAGCCGTTGTGCTGAACATTATAACCACCTATGCCTGGACCGGAAGCGGATACGTTGTTCCGTCGGCTATGGCCAAGGCAGGTGTACTGGCTATGACGCGCTCCCTTGCAGTGGAGTGGGCAAAATACGGCATCAGGATGAATGCCGTTGCACCCGGACCTTTCCCAACTAAAGGTGCCTGGGACAGACTTCTTCCCGGCAACCTGAAAGATAAGTTTGATTTCACTAAAAAAGTCCCGCTGAGGAGAGTCGGCGAACATCAGGAACTTGCGAATCTTGCAGCTTTCCTTATTTCAGATTTCTCATCATATATAAACGGAGAGGTCATTACCATTGACGGTGGCGAATGGTTGCAGGGTGCGGGACAGTTCAATATGCTACAGCAATTGCCGGAAGAAATGTGGGATATGCTGGAAATGATGATCAGAAAAAAGAATTCGAAACCCGAAAAATAAAAATTGATGTTTTACAATTGAAAAGACCGTCAGGTATAGATGTTATTATGAAAAAAAATCTTCCGGAGGAATATGATTATGTAATTATCGGGTCAGGTTTCGGAGGCTCTGTGTCGGCATTACGCTTATCTGAAAAGGGCTACAAAGTCCTGGTCATTGAAAAGGGCAAATGGTGGGAAGGAAAAGATTTTCCAAAGACAAACTGGAATCTGAAAAAATGGCTCTGGATGCCTACTTTGGGATTACGCGGATTTTTTAAAATCACTTTATTTAAACATGTTGGAGCATTGAGTGGTGTCGGTGTGGGGGGAGGCTCGCTGGTATATGCCAACACTCTCCCAAGACCCGCATCAAAGTTTTTTAACAGCGGAAACTGGGCAGGACTGGCAGAATGGGAGAAAGAACTCGAACCTCACTACAAAGAAGCGGAAAGGATGCTTGGAGTTGCCAAAAGCCCGCAATTTTTTGATGCAGACCTCGCCCTGCTCGATGTTGCAAAGAGCCTGGGTAAGGGAAGCAAATTTGAGGCACCCAATGTTTCGGTGTTTTTCGGAAAAGGCGGCGGAAAAGATGAAAAGGAAGTCCCTGATCCCTATTTCAACGGTGAGGGACCAAGCAGAACAGGTTGCGTATTCTGTGGACAATGTATGACAGGATGCCCAAACAATGCCAAAAACTCTCTGGATAAAAACTATCTTTATCTTGCTCAAAAAAGCGGCGCTAAAATCCTGGCGGGAAAAAAAGTAACAATTGTAAAACCTGTTGCTGCACCTGATGGAGCCGACGGCTATCTGGTCACATATAAAAATTCAACATCATTCCTGAAAAAGGAAAGCAAAACGGTAAAAGCCAAAGGCGTGATATTTTCGGGTGGCGTATTCGGAACTGTCAGGTTATTACTTAATATGAAAAAGAAAAAGCTCCTTTCCAATCTTTCTCCTGCCGTAGGCGACCACATTCGTACAAATAATGAAAGCCTCATATTCGTCGTGTCCCGGAAAAAGGATGTGGACTTTTCAAAAGGCATTGCAATAGGTTCAATATTCCCGCCAAATGAAGACGGACATCTTGAAGCCGTAAGGTATGGCGAGGGTTCGGGATTCTGGAGAGTTTCATCATTGCCGCTTGTATTCGGAAGTAATGTATTTGTCAGGCTCGGCAAGTTATTTACAAAACTAATAACACATCCGGTTGACTGGTTAAGACTCTATTTTACAAAAAACTATTCGCGAAAGACAATGATTTTGCTTTTCATGCAACACCTTGACAGCACACTCCGTTTCAAAAGAGGATTATTCGGCATGACATCTTCCGTTTCAACGGGTAAAAAACCGACTCCGTTTATTCCGTTGGCAAAAGAGTTAGCAGAAAGAACTTCAGAAATGGTAAACGGTAATGAGTATTCATTTTTAACAGAGGCATTGACAGGCGCACCTTCAACGGCACATATACTTGGAGGAGCGGTTATCGGGTCGTCACCCGAAAAAGGAGTTATTGATAAGGATCAAAAAGTGTTCGGATATAAAAATATGTATGTATGCGACGGTTCGGCAATATCCGCCAATCCCGGGGTAAATCCATCATTATCAATTACGGCAATGACGGAAAGGGCGATGAACAAAATTCCGTACAAACAATAAGTAATTTCAATTGTTGTGTTTATTAAAATAATAAAACTATGAACATTCAGATTTTAATTTTTGGTTTTTTATTCGGTGCGCTGCTGAATTATGCCAGGCTAAACAGGTACAATGTAATTAGCGGCATGGCAACACTCGAAAATCTTACAGTTGCAAAAGCCATTGCCATTGCAATTGGTGTCGGTGCCATATTATTGAACATCGAAATCAGTCTTGGGTTTGCTTCCTGGCACGTTAAACCTTTCATACTTGGGGGAATCGTTCTCGGAGGTCTTATCTTTGGAGCCGGTATGGCTATTCTCGGTTACTGTCCGGGAACACTTGCGGTCTCCTTTGGTGAAGGCTCGCTTGATGCGTTGACAGGCATTATAGGCGGTTTACTTGGCGGGTTGGTCTTTACACTACTACTTCCTTCCATAAGCGGAATCCTTGGCCCCGACCTTGGAAAAATATCGTTGGCATCAATTGTCGGGGAGTACAATTTTGTTTTTTATCTTGCGGTCTTTGTTATAGGTGCTTTATTTATAATAATTGCATTCTGGCTACAGAAAAAAGATGATTCCAAAGATAAAAAGTGGATATATGCCGGTATCGGACTGGCAGTTTTAAATGCTATTGTTTTCCTGACGTCAACCACTAACAGACCTATTGGTGCTTCGACAAGTTATCCCTACACTTGTGATCTGATTACGGGAACAACGGCAAATTCCTATTTTGAAAAAATAGCAACACCGGGTAACTGGGAACTGATATTCCTTGCGGGAGCTTTTCTTGCCGGACTTATATTTTCATTGATAAGAAAAGATTTTAAATTAACTTTTATCCATTCAAAATGGGAGGAATATAAAGGCTCATCAGCAGGAAAAAGAGCATTATGGTCATTTATCGGTGGTTTCATACTTATATTCGGAGCAAGAATGGCAGGCGGATGTACAAGCGGGCATATAATTTCAGGAGGAATGCAACTTGCCGTAAGCAGCTTGGTTTTTGCAGTATTCGTTTTTACAGGTTTGTTAATAACAGGGAAATTATTTTACAAAAAATAAAAAAGCCGCCGAAAGGCAGCTTTTTTATCATATTTTGTTCGATTCTATTATTGATTAAGGTCAATTACCGACTCTTCTTCCATTGCAACACTGCTGAATACATTTATTACACCTTTTACGGAAACGTTATCAACGGTAACTCTCTCAAGGAAAGCGTTATTAAGAAGGTATATCTCACTTCCGTTACCTACTATATTTCCATTGTAAAGCCATTCGCCATTGATATACAGTTTACCGCCCTGAGAAAGTGCAAGAGTACCTCCTTTAAGGTCAATTTTCGTACCTTTGAAGGTCAGGTCGGTACTGGCAATCATAGCACTCTCGGGATCTGCATCTTCAAGTCTGTATCCTGAAAATTCGTGTGTAAAACCCAGATTCTGATCCGAACTGCCCGTCAGGTAGGTATAGCTGTTTGACCATTCACCGTTATTAAAGATATCACCATCAACCGTAAGATACAAGTTGTGGCGGTCTGGATAATTCCTGATTACCCCGTTATTGGTAATTGATCCGTGAACACGCAATGTGTAGTTTGTGTAACTACGATTTTGCAAAATACCGGTTGGCTGCACCTGAAGATTCTTACATTCGGCTCCTGTTACATCAACCGGACCGTTGATTAAAACATCATCGGATGCTCCGGGAATTTTCCAACCAACCCACGTTAATGTGTCATTCCAGGCACCTCCTCCTGTTGTTGATTGAATCTGTGCCTTTAGGTCTGTGAAACTTGTTGCGAAAAAAATAGCTAAAGTTAATGCTAAAAATAGATTTCGTCTCCTCATGATTTCCTGTTTTTTTATGTTATTTTAATAATAAATTTATTCCCCTTAACTTATTTTAAAAAAAAAGGTTTCATTTATTTTTATGTTTTTTTTATAACTTTATAGTTGAATATGTTATAGTTATCCCGGAT
>JALSSR010000236.1 GCA_026984135.1 Bacteroidales bacterium | reverse complement strand
AGCTCTAAAGCTGTCGGTAAAGAGATTGCCGAGAAAGCCAAAGAAGCAGGAATAAAGAGTGTAATTTTCGACAGAAACGGTTATTTGTATCATGGCAGAGTGAAAGCCTTAGCTGAAGCAGCCAGAGAAGCAGGACTTAAATTTTAATTTATTATGCCTAACGTAAACATAAAAAGAGTTAAATCAAGCGATATCGATTTTATTGACAGGCTTGTTAGCATTCAGAGAGTAACAAAAGTTACAAAGGGTGGACGTACATTTAGTTTTTCAGCCGTCGTGGTAGTTGGAAATGAACAGGGCGTTGTTGGTTTCGGATTGGGTAAGGCCCAGGAAGTTACTTCGGCAATTGCCAAAGGTATTGACGATGCAAAGAAAAATCTCATCAAAGTTCCGATTCTTCACGGTACTCTGCCTCACGAGCAGGAAGGTAAGTATAGTGGTGCAAAGGTCTTTCTTAAGCCGGCCGCTCCCGGTACCGGTGTTATTGCCGGTGGTGCTATGCGTGCTGTTTTGGAGAGTGTTGGTGTTAAAGATGTTCTTGCAAAATCTAAAGGTTCATCAAACCCCCACAGTGTTGTTAAAGCAACAATTAATGCGCTGATACAACTGAGAGACCCATATACGGTCGCTCAACTTAGAGGTATTGATTTGAATAAAGTTTTTAATGGATAAAATTCCTGAGACAAATGAAAAAATTAAAAATAAAACAGGTAAAGAGTAGAATAGGTCGCCCTGTTCGCCAAAAGAGAACACTTGATGCTCTGGGTCTGAAAAGACTGAATCAGGAAAGGGAAGTTGTTGCTTCTCCTCAGGTCTTGGGTATGATTGATAAAGTGAAACATTTATTGATAATTGAAGAAGTTAAATAAGAATATATAAATTTTTAAGAGATGGATTTAAGTAATCTTAAACCGGCAGAGGGCTCAACGAGAAATCGTAAGAGAATAGCCAGAGGACAAGGCTCCGGAGCAGGTGGAACCTCAACAAGAGGCCATAAAGGGGCTAAGTCGAGATCAGGATATAGCAAGAAAAAGGGTTTTGAAGGTGGCCAAATGCCATTGTTCCGCAGAGTTCCGAAATTCGGGTTTAAAAATATTAACAGAAAAGAATTCCGTGGCATAAATATTGACACTTTGCAGAAACTTGCAGATGAAAATAAGCTTACTTCTATTGATGTTGATACTCTTATCAATAACGGTCTTGCAAATAAAAAGGATCTTGTGAAAATTCTTGGCAGGGGCGAATTGACTGTTAAACTGGAAGTTAAAGCTCACGCTTTTTCGGCTTCTGCCGTAAAAGCTATTGAATCTCAAGGTGGTACTGCAACAAAAATGTAATTTTAATGAAGAAATTAATAGAAACCATAAGAAATATATATAAGATCGAGGATCTGCGAAACCGGATTCTCTTTACCCTTGGTATCATTCTTATATATAGATTAGGTGCTTATATTGTTTTACCCGGTGTGGATCCGCATCAACTTGCCAACCTGCAAAATCAGGGTAGCTCCGGATTACTCGGACTTCTTAACATGTTCTCCGGTGGGGCTTTCTCCAATGCGAGTATTTTTGCTCTCGGTATTATGCCTTACATCTCTGCATCCATTGTAGTGCAGTTGCTCGGTATGGCTATCCCCTATTTCCAGAAATTGCAGAAAGAAGGTGAAAGCGGAAGAAGAAAAATTAGTCAAATAACTCGTTATCTGACTGTTATTATTCTTATTTTCCAATCACCTGCTTATATTGCCAACTTGGTAAGGCAGTTGCCCCCGGAAGGTATTTATCCTTTCGACCCCAATATGACGACACATACCGTGTTCTCATTCTTCGGTATTTCATCAATTATGATTCTTACTGCCGGCTCAATGTTTATTATGTGGCTGGGTGAGAGAATTACGGAAAAAGGTATTGGTAATGGTATTTCCCTCATCATTATGATCGGTATTATCGCAAGATTGCCTTTTGCACTGATTGGAGAATTTGCTGCCAGAATGGAACAGAAAGGAGGCGGAGGCCTTGTTTACTTTGTTATTGAAATAGTTGTTCTGATATTTGTGATTCTTGTTACGATCCTGTTGGTTCAGGGTACAAGAAGAATACCTGTTCAGTATGCGAAGCGTATTGTAGGAAACAAACAATATGGTGGTGTGCGTCAATATATTCCGCTAAAGGTTAATGCTGCAGGAGTTATGCCTATTATCTTTGCTCAGGCAATTATGTTTCTGCCAATCACACTTGTTGGTTTTACGGATTCGGAATCGTTGAGCGGATTTGCTGCTGCATTTTCCAATATTAACGGATTCTGGTACAACTTCACATTCTTTATAATGATCATTCTCTTTACATATTTTTATACTGCCATTACGGTTAATCCTAATCAAATGGCTGATGATATGAAGAAGAACGGAGGCTTTATCCCCGGTGTTAAACCCGGAAGAAAAACGGCTGATTTCATTGATAATGTGATGTCAAGAATTACATTGCCGGGTTCCATATTTCTTGGATTTGTAGCCATTATGCCTGCTCTTGTCAGGTTGGTTGGTGTAAGTTCACAATTTGCAAGGTTTTACGGAGGTACATCTTTATTGATTTTAGTTGGTGTTATTTTGGATACGTTACAACAGATTGAAAGTCACTTGCTGATGAGACATTACGACGGATTAACAAAATCCGGTAGAATAAAGGGAAGGTCATCTTTTAGTATGACCGGCTAAGAAAATTTTGATTCGCGGAGGCGAAAATGATATATTATAAGACTGAAGAAGAAATAGAATTATTAAGAGAAAGTTCTTTACTTGTTGGAAAAACTCTCGCTGAAGTTGCAAAACTTATTGAGCCGGGTGTAAAAACCATTAAGCTTGATCAGGTTGCTGAGGAGTTCATAAGAGACAATGGTGCCGTACCGGGTTTTAAAGGTTATAACGGATTTCCGTTTACTTTATGTATCTCGGTGAATGAAAATGTTGTTCACGGTTTTCCTTCGGAAAGGGAATTGAAGGATGGCGATATCGTTTCGGTTGATTGCGGAACCATTAAAAACGGGTTTTACGGCGATTCGGCATACACCTTTGCCGTTGGAGAAGTGAAGGAGGAGGTGTTGATGTTGATGAAGAGGACTAAAGAGTCGCTTTATCTTGGAATTGAAAGTGCCGTTGCCGGGAAAAGAATTGGAGATATAGGTTATGCGATCCAGAGTTATGTTGAAAGTTTCGGATATTCGGTTGTCAGAGACCTTGTGGGGCATGGATTGGGAAGGAATCTTCATGAAAAACCGGAAGTTCCGAATTTCGGGAAGAGGGGCAGAGGTACTAAGTTGAAAGAAAATCTGGTGATAGCAATAGAGCCGATGATCAACCTCGGTACGAAAAGAGTTGTCCAGGAAAAAGACGGATGGACAATACGAACTGCCGACAGACAACCTTCGGCGCATTATGAGCACGATGTGGTTGTTAGAAAGGGAAAAGCGGAGATTTTATCAACATTTGATTATATTGAAGAAGTATTGAATAATAAATAGTTTTAAAAGATTATGGCAAAACAGGCATCAATAGAACAAGACGGAACGGTTATTGAATCGTTGGGTAACGCTATGTTTCGTGTGGAACTGGAAAATGGACATGTTATTACAGCTCATATTTCGGGAAAGATGAGGATGCACTATATTAAAATTTTGCCGGGCGACAGAGTGAAACTGGAGATGTCGCCATATGATTTATCAAAAGGACGTATAACATTTAGGTACAAATAAAAAGTAGAAAACAATGAAAGTCAGGGCATCTGTAAAGAAGAGAACACCGGATTGCAAAATCGTTCGCAGAAAGGGACGTTTATATGTAATCAATAAGAAAAATCCTAAGTACAAACAGAGACAAGGATAGAATATTTGATTTGAAATTTTAATTTTGAACAATAATAAAAAATAAATAGTTTATATGGCTCGTATAGCAGGAATTGATATACCGAAGAATAAAGCAGGTGAGGTTGCTTTAACTTATATCTATGGTATAGGAAGGTCAACAGCACGTAAAATCCTGAAGGAAGTTGGTGTTGACGGTGCAAAAAAAGTTCAGGACTGGAACGACGAAGAGCAAACGGCAATTCGTAATGTCATCAGTAATAATTTTAAGGTTGAAGGTGAATTGCGTTCTGAAGTCCAAATGAATATTAAGCGATTGATGGACATTGGAACCTACAGGGGTATCAGGCATCGTATCGGTCTTCCGTTACGTGGTCAGCATACCAAGAACAATGCCAGGACAAGAAAAGGACGCAAGAAGACAATTGCTAATAAAAAGAAAGCTCCTAAGGGTTAATATATAATTAAGTTGGAAAATTAATTACGACGGTAAATAAATATTATGGCTAAGAAAACCAGAAGTACAAAAAAGAGAGTAGTAAACGTTGAAACATACGGAAGAGCTTATATCAGCGCTTCTTTCAACAATATTATTATTACTCTGACGAATAATTCAGGTCAGGTGATCTCTTGGGGATCAGCAGGCAAGATGGGATTCAGGGGTTCAAAGAAAAATACTCCTTACGCAGCTCAGCTGGCAGCTTCAGATGCAGCTAAGGTTGCTTACGACCTTGGATTGAGAAAAGTAAAAGTTTTAGTTAAAGGTCCGGGTTCCGGAAGAGAATCTGCGATCAGAACACTTCACTCTTCAGGTATTGAAGTTATTGAAATAAAAGATGTTACTCCACTTCCCCATAATGGGTGCAGACCTCCTAAAAGAAGAAGAGTCTAAATTTGAATGGGAATGTGGATTTGATTAAATAATGAATTAACAATAGAAAACAGATATAAAATGGCAAGATATATTGGTCCGAAAACGAAAATAGCCAGGAAATTCAGAGAACCTATTTTTGGCCCTGATAAAGCTTTTGAAAAGAAAAACTATCCTCCGGGACAGCATGGAAACTCCAGAAGAAGAAGGAAACAGTCGGAATATGGTGTCCAGTTGATGGAGAAACAGAAAGCTAAATATACTTACGGTATTCTTGAACGTCAGTTTAAGAACATTTTTAAGAGGGCTTCGCGCAAGAAGGGTATTACCGGTGAAATTCTTTTACAACTTATTGAGGCACGACTTGATAATGTTGTTTTTCGTCTCGGAATTGCTCCTTCACGCCCTGCCGCTCGTCAGTTGGTTGGCCACAGGCACATTTTGGTTAATGGAGAAATAGTAAATATTCCTTCTTATTCCATCAAACCGGGTGATATTATTAGTGTCAGGGAGAAATCAAAGTCGCTTGAGGCTATTACTGATTCGCTCGCTTCAAGATCAAATGCATTTTCTTGGCTTGAGTGGGATGAAAATCTGTTGGCGGGTAAATTTTTAAATTATCCCGAAAGAGCTGAAATCCCTGAAAATATCAAGGAGCAGCTTATTGTTGAATTGTATTCTAAATAGTAATTAGCCTAACCGGTAGATAATCAATAATTAAAAAAGCTGAGTATGTCAATATTAGCATTTCAAAAACCAGATAAAGTTATAATGATCGATGCCGATGATTTCAAAGGTACCTTTGAATTTCGTCCGCTCGAACCTGGATTCGGTATTACTATTGGTAATGCACTAAGACGAATTCTTTTATCCTCACTTGAAGGTTATGCAATCACTTCTGTGAAAATCGAAGGCGTGGAGCAGGAGTTCTCAACCATTAAAGGTATTGTTGAGGATGTTACTGAAATTATTTTGAATTTGAAGAAAATCAGATTTAAAAGACAGATTGAAGAAGAAAATTCCGAGAAAGTACAGATAGTTATTGGTGATCAGGATGAGTTTAAAGCCGGTGATATTAATAAGTTTCTGTCGGTTTTTCAGGTTCTGAATCCGGAACAGATTATATGTCATATGGAGCCGAGTGTTAAACTCTCCATGGAACTTACAATCGAAAAGGGTAGGGGATATGTGCCGGCTGAAGAAAATAAAAGTATTAATGCTCCCATTGGGACAATTGCTATGGACTCAATCCATACCCCTATTAAAAATGTGAAATATCATACCGAAAATTACAGGGTTGAGCAGAAAACCGACTATGAAAAGCTGGTTTTTGAAATCAATACCGATGGTTCTATTCATCCTAAAGAAGCATTGAAAGAGGCTGCAAAGATACTCATACATCACTTTATGCTTTTCTCGGATGAACGTATTACACTGGATACGGAAGATAAAACGGTTACTGAAGAGTTTGACGAAAGCTCATTACATACCAGACAATTGCTGAAAACAAAACTCGTTGATCTTGACCTCTCCGTCAGGGCATTGAATTGTTTAAAAGCCGCTGACGTGGAAACACTTGGCGAACTGGTACAGTTTAATAAAAATGATTTGTTGAAATTCAGAAACTTTGGTAAAAAATCCCTGACCGAACTGGAAGATTTAGTGAAGTTAAAAGGTCTTGAATTTGGAATGAATATATCAAAGTATAAATTAGATAAGGAATAATCGAGATGAGACACAGGAAGAAAATTAATCATTTATCGAGAACAAGTGCACACAGGAAAGCAATGATGGCCAATATGGCTACTTCGCTGATATTGCATAAAAGAATTCACACAACTCTTGCTAAGGCTAAAGCCCTGAGAGGCTATGTTGAACCTTTGATTACCAAATCAAAGACCGATACTACGCATTCAAGAAGGATAGTTTTTAGTTATTTGAAAAGTAAGGAAGCGGTTACAGAACTCTTTAGAGAAGTTTCTTTAAAAGTTGCCGACCGCCCGGGTGGATATACGCGTATTATCAAAATTGGTAACCGCCTTGGTGATAATGCAGAGATGTGTATGATGGAACTGGTGGACTTCAATGAGAATCTGCTTGGTACCAAAGAGACTAAGAAAACATCCAGAAGGAGAAGAAGAGGTGGTGCTAGGAAGTCTGAAACAACGGAGGCAATAAAGAGCGTAGCTGAAGAAACTGTTGAGACCGTTGCCGAAAAGGTTGATGATGCTAAAGCTGAAGCTACTGATGAAGCAACTAAAGCTGAGGTGACAAAAACGGAAGTTCCTGAAAAAGAGGAGCCGAAGGCTGAGGAACCCAAGGCTGAAGCACCTGCAGAGGAACCTAAGGCTGAAGTTGAAAAGGAAGAGGAATCTTCTGATAATAAAGATAACGAAAAGAAAGATAACAATTAATATATTAGCTATTTTTCTATAAAAAAGGATAGGGCAAAATAGCTTTATCCTTTTTTGTGTTTTTGGGCAATATTTATATCAACTAATTAAAAATTAATAAATTATGAGTACAATATTAAATATACATGCACGTCAGATTCTTGATTCAAGGGGTAATCCGACAGTGGAAGTGGATGTTTATACCGATTCGGGCATTCTTGCAACTGCTGCAGTTCCTTCAGGTGCGTCCACCGGTATTCACGAAGCCGTAGAACTCCGTGACGGTGATAAGTCTGTTTATATGGGAAAAGGCGTTCTGAAAGCCGTACATAATGTTAATGAAATACTCAATGAAGAGTTGCAGGGCTTCTATGTGTCGGATCAAAATGAGATTGATGCCAAGATGATCGAAATAGACGGTACTCCAAATAAGGGTAACCTTGGAGCGAATGCTATTCTTGGAGTTTCGCTTGCAGTTGCAAAAGCTGCAGCCATTGAAAGCGGACAACCTCTTTACAGATATATAGGTGGTGTAAATGCAAATACTTTGCCTATTCCCATGATGAATATTCTTAATGGCGGTTCTCACGCTGACAACAGCATAGATTTTCAGGAATTTATGATTATGCCTGTCGGCGCTTCCAATTTTGCGGAAGCAATAAGAATGGGCTCGGAAGTCTTTCATAATCTTAAGTCGGTACTCAAAAAAGACGGCTATTCAACAAATGTTGGTGATGAAGGTGGCTTTGCCCCTAATCTTAAATCCAACGAGGAGGCAATCACGGTTATCCTGAAGGCAATTGAAAAGGCAGGATATAAAGCAGGTGAGGATATTTTTATTGCTCTGGACCCTGCATCTTCGGAATATTATCTTGAAAAGGAAAATGTGTATCATCTGAAATGGTCAACAGGTGAGAAACTTACTCCTGCCGAAATGGTTGAGTTTTGGGAAAAATGGGTGAAAAAATATCCCATTATATCAATTGAGGACGGAATGGCTGAAGACGACTGGGACGGATGGAAGTTGATGACCGATGCTCTCGGAAACAAAATTCAGCTTGTCGGTGATGATAACTTTGTAACAAATACCGAAAGAATTCAAAAAGGAATTGATATGGGTGTTTGCAATTCTGTTCTTATCAAGCTCAATCAAATAGGAACTTTGACGGAAACCATTGATGCCGTTAATCTTGCAACCCGTAACTCATATACCTCCGTTATCAGTCACCGTTCGGGCGAAACGGAAGATACAACTATTGCCGACCTTGCTGTGGCATTGAATACGGGGCTGATAAAGACAGGATCGGCAAGCCGTACCGACAGAATTGCCAAATACAATCAGTTGCTCAGAATAGAGGAGCAACTTGGCAATGATGCCAGATATCTTGGAAAGAGTTTCAAATATTACAAAAAATAAACCGAAAGGGCAGAAAATTTGGTTTGGTATGAGCTAAGATCATTGCCTAATTTGCAATGGTCTTAGCTTTTCTTATATCGGGCACACTCCCAACGCTTAACTCCCGAACAACTGCGACCCTGTGGGAAATGTGATGACCCGCTTTGTGAGTTTTCCTTTGTATTTTCTTTGGCCTTCGTGTCTTTGTGGCTATTATGCCACTAAGGCTCAAAGACACTAAGAACCGCAGAGGCATCAGGTATTAATGCAATGAACTTATTCCCAATAAAATTTATGGGACAGTTAATCTGAATACCTTTCTCCTTCCCTTAAAGCAATTCCTTATAATCAATGGTTATCGGCAGATTCTTTTCAAAATCATAAAGGGTAAGTTTACGGATTTCAAAATAACTTGTCCAGTATGTGCGCAATGTATTAATGTAGCTACTTGTTGAATTGTCCGTATTTTGTTGCGCAATGTTCAGGTCGGTAACACTTATTTTACCAATCAGATAACGGGCTTTAGTTATCTCGTAACTTTTTTTAGCCACGGTATCGGCTTTTGCCGAGATATTGACCTGCTCATCCTGCATATTGAATTTTGCCACTTTTAGAAATATCTGCTGATCAAAGTCAATTTGGTCTTGTTCAACCTGTGTCTGGATCAGTTCCCTCTGAGATTCGGCCATTTTGATTTTACCTCTGGCCACACCCCAGTCTACTATTGGCAGGGTAACTCCAATAGTCAGTTTTTGCTCGGGGATAGCATTGTTGTACACTTTGTTAAATTCAACGGATCGTTGAGTAAGTCCGTAAACAGCGTAGAGATCCATGTCGAAACGTCCGTTCATTTTGGCCATATTTACACTTTGTTCCGCTTCAATAAGCCGTCGCTCAAAGCCCAGTGCTTCGGAATTATTTGCCCTTGCTTCTGCAATTGCTTTTGAAGGATCAACTTCAAAGGGTGTAATTTTATCGGGAGGTATCAGTTCAACGGGCTGGTCATCTTTTATTCTGAGGTATGATTTGAACTGGTACATTACATTATCAACATTGATTTTTGCATCTTCAAGTCGTGACCCGGCTTTCAGATATTCGAGTTCCAACTGCAAGAGCTCATTTTCGGCAATTGTACCCAGATTAAATCTGCCCTTTGCAATTTTGTAAATAGTGTCGTAATTGGCAAGGTTTATTTTAGCTACTTTTAGTTGAATTTGTGCAAGTAACAGGTTGAAAAAATAGTTGGTTGCATTCATCGAAACTTGCTCCATATCTTCAAGATACTTCTTTTTTGCCTCTTTATATTTCATTGGTTCTATCTTCTTTTCCCATTTAAAGGGATTATATTTGAATATGGGCTGATTATAACCAATGTTAATAGGTGTTGACATATATTGAGTGTATGTTGCACTATCTGTAAAGTTATCAAGTCTTCTCAGGTTGGAGGATAGAAAAACCTGGCCTCCGGTCGGACCTATTCTCTGATTTATTGAGGCGTTTGCCGACCAGCTTGCCGACCTGTTTTCCAAAAGTACCTGCCCTTCGGGTAACAACACCTGCTGGAATGACCTGTCAAATGACGGTAAATTACCACCGACGGTTAAAGAGGGTAAATATCCCGCTTTATATGATCTGTATTGCCAATAGCTTGACCTGAAACGGTGTTTGGCCATTAATGCTCCAGGTGATTGGTCACGTGCAATCCTGATTGCATCATCAAGGGTTAACCGGCTTACATTGTCTTGTGAAAATAATTCCAAATGGTTGAAAAACAAAAAAATGAAAAGAAAAATGCTGACAATAACTCCTTTTTTTATCATTACTTTAAATATTTAAATGAAACATTACTTCTTCTAAGAACCGTGAATAACAATAACAATTAGCAAAGGTATAAAATATAAACTTACAATTGTGCCAAAAAATATCCGGTAAAGTTTTTACGTTTTATATATATTTGCATAAATAATCGAAATGTCTCTTCGGTTTGTACCCGATTATTGATATTGTTTTTTATAAATTCCTTTAAGACATTGTTATTATGAAAAAAAATGTAATTGCCGTATTAACTCTGTTATCGCTGACTGTACTGTTTCTTATGTACTCCTGCGGGCCCGGCAGAGAAAAAGGACATCCTGAAAAAATAAATCCGGAATTTGGAAATTACATCTCCGGCTATACAACTGGAATTATTTCCGTAAAATCATCCATTTACATCAGTTTCCGTAAACCTGTTAATCAAAATGTAAAACCGGGTGAACAGATTGATGCTGAGTTGCTGAAAATAAAGCCGGAAATTAAAGGTAAACTTTATCTGAAAGATGAAAATACCATTGAATTCAAACCGGTAAAGAAAATGTTATCCGGCGAAACATACAATGCAGAATTATATCTTGATAAACTTTTTGATGTCTCTAAAGATTTAAGGGTATTCAAATTTCAGTTTCGTACTATCGGGCAGTCCTTTAACGTGGTAACGGAAGGATACACGCCATATAACTCAAATGATCTTACGTTGAATAAGCTAACCGGTTATATCACAACTTCCGATGTTATGGAAGAAGATGATGTTGTTAAATTGCTACGTGCAGAACAAAACGGAAAGCAATTACCTTTGCACTTTGAATTTTCCGGAAGTGTGAAAAAATTCCCTTTTATTGTTGACAGCATTGTCCGTTCCGCCAAACCTGAAAAAGTAGTACTCTACCGTGACGGAAGTTCGTTGAACATAAAAATTAAAGGCTCGGATACTATAACTGTTCCACCACTTGATGAGTTCAGTGTTATTAATGTAAATGTAGTTCAGCAACCTTTCCAGTATATTGAAATACGATTTTCCGACCCCCTCAAACAGAATCAAAATCTTAATGGTTTAATAAGACTGAAGAATGGTGGTGATTTGAAGTTGATGATAGAAAAGAATATTGTTAAGGCATACTTGTCGTCAAGACAAACCGGGACAAAAACACTTCAAATAGAAGCTGCCGTTAAAAATGTAGCCGGATACAAAATGAAAGAGCCCTATTTTATTGAGCTCTCTTTTGAAGAGATAAAACCCGCTGTCAGAATGATCGGAAAGGGTATGGTATTACCCGAATCCGACGGACTGATACTGCCTTTTGAAGCAGTGAACCTGAATGCCGTTGATATTGAAGTTGTCAAAATATTTAAGACGAATGTACTTCAATATCTTCAGGTTAACAAAATGGATAATGAATATCAGAATCAGTTGCAAAGAGTTGGAAGACCTCTCTTTAAGAAGAAAATATCGTTGTCGGATGCCAATAATATTGATTTCGGTAAATGGAATGCTTTTTCGGTTGATCTGACCGACCTTATAAAGATGGAGCCGGGAGCCATTTATCAAATCGAGTTTTCATTTAAAAAGGAGTACTCAATGTATGACTGTCCGGGAGAAGAGAATTCCGCAACTGATGCATTCGGACAAAACAACAGCATGGACACGGAAGATGAGGATTCTTACTGGGACGGTAGCGGATATTACTGGTATAGGTATTACCCTGATGGTTACGACTGGCGTGAACGTGACAATCCTTGTCATATCTCGTATTTTAGTCCGAACAGGTGGGTGAAAAAAACTGTCTTGGCTTCTAATCTCGGATTAATAGCCAAAGGTAGTGCCGGAAATGTTTTTAAAGTGGCAGTAACGGATTTGCGGACTACCGAACCGCTTAGCGGAGTGAAAATCACTATGTACAACTATCAGCAGCAACCTATCGGAGAGGTGGCGACAGGTAGTGACGGATTTGCGGATATTGATCTGAAAAAGAAACCTTTCGTCCTTGTTGCCGAATATGGCAAAGATATCGGATATTTACGCTTAGACGACGGCACTTCTCTTTCGACAAGTATGTTTGATGTTAAAGGCCAAAAAATCCAGAAGGGGCTCAAAGGTTTTATTTATGGCGACAGAGGTGTGTGGCGCCCGGGAGATACCCTTTTTATGAATTTTATTCTTGAAGATGAAAACAATGTTCTTCCCAAAGATCATCCGGTTGTTTTTGAACTGCGAAATCCCCAGGGACAATTGGCTTCAAGAAATGTAAGCACAAGCGGAATGAATGGCTTCTATAGTTTTACAACTACTACGGAAGATGATGCACCAACAGGAATATGGCGGGCAAAGGTTACGGTGGGAGGTGTTGTGTTCTCAAAACGCATCAGGATTGAAACGGTTAAACCCAACAGATTGAAAATAAATCTTGACTTCAAAAAAAAGATACTTTCCGTAAATGATAAAAACACTGCAGGATTGCTTAAAGTCAGATGGTTGCACGGAGCTACTGCACATAATCTAAAAGTTAATGTTTCGGTTACACTAAGAAGGACAAAAACGGTTTTTGAAAAATTCAAGGATTATAATTTTGATGATCCTACAAAAAGAATATCCGCTGATGAGGAAGTGATTTTCGACGGAAAGGTGAATGATGAGGGTATAGCTTATGTGAAGCCTGACTTCGGAACGCATAAAAACGCTCCCGGAATGCTAAAAGCTAATTTTATGATCAGGGCTTTTGAGGAGAGTGGTGAATTTAGTACAGACTTCTTTTCATTGCCGTATGCTCCTTATAAAAGGTTTGTCGGGTTGAAGTTGCCTGAAGGAAATAATATGTATTGGGATGTTCTTGTGACTGACAGCACATATACCGGACATATTGCCGTTGTTGACGAAAACGGAAATCCCGTATCGGCTGAAAATCTTGAAGTGATGCTATATAAGGTTCGCTGGAGATGGTGGTGGGACGTTTCCGAGCAAAATTTGGGAAATTATTTTAACAGCAGCTATCACGAGTTGCTTATGAAAAAAACCGTCTCTGCAAAAAATGGAAAAGGCTCTTTTACTTTCAAAGTGGAATATCCCGATTGGGGAAGATATCTTCTTTATGTAAAAGACCCCTCAGGGCATCATTCTACGGGGAAATATTTCTATGCCGACTGGCCGGAGTGGAGAAGCCGGTCGAACAGAAAACGTCCTGAGGGACCTGCCGTACTTGCTTTTTCATCTGATAAGAAAAAATATAATGTGGGAGAAAAAGCCGAGATATCCTTCCCGACAAGCGGACTGGGCCGGGCTTTGGTAACTGTTGAGAACGGTTCTCGTGTAATTGATGCCTACTGGATTATTCCGGAGCCTGAAAAGAAGGAAACAAAGTTTATTGTTGATATAACAGAAGATATGTGCCCGAACGTGTATGTTGGAATTACGTATGTCCAGCCCCACGCACAGACGGCTAACGATCTGCCGATAAGACTTTACGGAGTTATCAATATTTCGGTTGAAGATCGAAAAACACGTCTTTATCCTCAAATTGATATGCCTGACGAGCTAAAACCCGAAAAGAATTTTACAATCCGGGTTTCGGAAAAAAATGACAAGCCTATGACCTATACCCTTGCAATTGTTGATGACGGTTTGCTCGATCTGACAAGGTTTAAAACGCCCGATCCCTGGTCGGCTTTTTATGCCCGTGAAGCTCTTGGTGTGAAAACCTGGGACTTATATGATTATGTGCTTGGTGCTTATGGAGGAAAAATGGAGAAATTATTCGCCATAGGCGGTGATGAGGGTGAACAGGTTAAAAACAAACAAAAAGCCAACCGCTTTAAACCTGTGGTTATGTTTCTCGGTCCTTTCACGCTTAATGGCGGCAGGAATGAGCATAAATTAAAGATGCCTAAATATGTAGGTTCGGTAAGAGTTATGGTGGTTGCGGGTAACCGGGGCGCTTACGGCTCTGTTGACAAAACAGTTCCCGTGAGAAATCCGCTTATGATACTTGCAACTTTACCGCGTGTTCTTGGTCCCGATGAAGAGGTAAAGTTGCCCGTTACCGTTTTTGCTATGGATAAAAAGGTTAAAGATGTTAAACTTGAAGTGAAAACAAATGAAATGTTCGGAATAGTGGGAAGTAAGGTTCGGAACGTCCATTTTGATAAGACGGGCGATAAACTTGTGACTTTTAGTCTTAAAGTTGCCGAGAATACCGGAATTGCCCGGGTTACCGTAATCGCTACCGGTGGTGGTGAAAAGGCTTCGTACGACCTTGAACTGAACGTCAGGAATCCCAATCCACCCGTAACGGATATTCTTGAAACAGTTATCAATCCCGGCGAATCCACGACAATAGCTTATAAGCCCATTGGAATATCGGGAACAAACGAGGGAACATTTGAGGTTTCGGATATTCCGCCTATTGACTTTGGCAGAAGGCTTAAATATTTATTGCATTATCCGTATGGCTGCGGCGAACAGACAACTTCAGCCGCATTCCCGCAACTCTATATTTCGGATTTTATAGAGACCGATCAAAGAGTTACGAATTATACTACAAAAAATGTTAAGGAGGCTATCAGGGCTCTCGGGTTTATGCAACTTCCAAACGGAGGATTCAGATATTGGCCCAATGCTTTGACTGCAAATGACTGGTTGACTACCTATGCCGGACATTTTATGCTGGAAGCTGAAAATAAGGGATATTCATTGCCTCCGGGATTTAAAGATAGCTGGATTGAATACCAGAAAAAGGCTGCACGTGACTGGGCCTATTACAATGATAAGTATCCGGGGTATTACAGCGGTTATGAATTTGCTCAGGCATATCGCCTCTATACGCTTGCACTTGCCGGTTCTCCGGAAATGGGTGCAATGAATCGCCTAAAGGAAAAGGTGAGTTTCGTATCTTCGAAATGGAGGCTTGCCGCGGCTTATGCTCTCGCCGGACAAACCGAGGTTGCTAAAAATCTGGTAAAAGATCTTTCTACGGATGTTCCGAAATATCATTTAAGAAATTATGTTTATGGTTCCGTTTTGCGCGACCAGGCAATGATACTTGAAACGATGACCATACTCGGTGAAAAGGAGGTGGCTGCAAAGTTGGTTGCCCAAATTGCTCGTAAACTCAGCTCAAACAGTTGGTACAGCACTCAAACAACTGCCTTTTGCCTTTGTGCCATCGGAAAATATGCAGGAAAGAACAAAATAACCGGTGATGAACTCCATTATAATTATAAAATGAATTCGGATAAAAAAACGGAGGTTAGAACCCAACTTCCCATTTCGCAGTTCGACCTGAATTTTCAAAAAAACGATTCGGGTAAAGTGATTATTGAAAATAAAGGTGAATCACTTATTTTCGCGCGTTTGGTATTGCAGGGAACACCGGTGACGGGTGATGAAACATCTGCCGAAAATAATCTGATAATTAATGTGAAATATACAACGCTAAAGGGAAAGGAAATTGATGTGTCGAAAATTGAGCAGGGAACGGATTTTCTTGCAGTTGTGAAAGTTTTTAATCCCGGGATATATGGATGGCTTGAAAATATGGCAATAACTCAAATATTTCCTTCGGGATGGGAGATCATCAATACAAGGCTTGCGGATTATACTACGGTTCATCACGCCGATTATCCCACATATCAGGATATTCGTGACGACAGGGTTTATACTTATTTTGATATCGGGCATGGCAATAAAACGTTTATTGTCACTCTTAATGCCTCATATCTTGGTAAATTTTATCTTCCTGCCGTCACTTGTGAAGCAATGTATAACAATAGCATTAATGCCAGAGTACCCGGACAATGGGTCGAGGTGGTTAAGCCGGGTGAGAAATAGCTTTGTTTTGCCGGTGACTTGTCAACCCGCGGCAAAACCTTGTTCCATATGCTTTTGAGGACAAGATATACAACTTATATCCGAATGCTCTTTTTTAATATTGTGTTCAATAAGAAATCCTGTAAAGTATATTATTTGAATATTCCATATCATATATTAAAAAGTGATTAAGAGAATGTTTCAGGGGAAATAATTTGTAGTTTTGAAGCAAATAAAAAAATGATTTATGAAAATAAAACAATTGTATCCGGCTGTTTTTGGTTTGCTTCTTGCCTTTAATACTGTCTTCGGGCAGGAGCAGGTGGCAAACAATGTTGTTTATGCCGAAGGATTCGGCAACGGAGGAATCGTTTCGTTGAATTACGAAAGTATGATAAGAATTAATCCCGTGTTTGATCTTAGTCTCAGATTTGGTATGTCGGCAATCCCGCGTATGAAAAATGTTGATTTTGAATATTACGGATTTGGATTTCCCATGGAGTTCAATCAGATATTTGCTTTTAAGGATGGTTCTGTTAGTAATTGGGAGATAGGAGAGGGGCTGTTTTGGTTCTTTAATAAAAAGAAAGATGAAGATATATTGCGTTCAATAGGTGCTTTTACATTAAGAACGGGATATAGATATCAGAAGTTGGAAGGCGGTTTCTTCTTCAAGGCTTCGGCAATGATATTTTTGTATGTTTATGATTCGAGAATAACTAATTCCGGTGCCGACGCACAGGTGTTGTATCCCTGGGGAGGAATTGGTGTGGGATATTCGTTTTAATATGTTGGTTAAAAATGAAAATCAAAAAAATAATATCCATATTGATTCTGACCGTCATATCGGTTATTTTTTGGTTTTCGCTTCCCTCAACGCTTTTCCCCGTGCCAACCTCAACGGTCATTGAAGACAGAAACGGTATTATGCTCGGTGCAAGAATTGCATCCGACGGTCAATGGCGGTTTCCATACAATAAAAATGTTCCGGAAAAATTCAAAACGGCGATAATCGAATTTGAAGACAACCGTTTTTACCAACATCCCGGTGTCAACCCGTTTTCTGTTTTGCGGGCTGCGTATCAAAACCTGAAATCGGGGAAGGTTGTCAGCGGAGGAAGCACCCTGACAATGCAGGTAATACGGTTAATGAGAAAAGGGAAGCCGCGTACGATAAAGGAGAAGCTACTGGAGATGTTACTTGCGCTACGATTGGAAATGACATATTCTAAGGCTGAAATACTTGCTCTGTATGCTTCCAACGCACCTTTCGGTGGTAATGTAGTGGGGCTTGATGCCGCTGCATGGCGTTATTTCGGACAAAACCCCGACAATCTGTCCTGGTCGGAGATAGCTTCTCTTGCTGTCCTCCCCAATGCCCCGTCACTGATATATCCCGGGAAAAATCATTATCATTTAAAGGAAAAACGTAACAGACTTCTGCTCAGGCTATTCAAAAAAGGAATTATTGATTCCACCGATTACATCCTTTCAATGAGTGAGCCCTTGCCGGAAAAACCCTTGCCTTTCAGGCAACCTGCACAGCACCTTTTGATAAGAGCATACAAAGAGCATCAAGGGGAAAAGATTCGTACAACATTGGATTATTCATTACAAATTGAAGTTGGAAGAATCGTTGAGTCTCACCACAATCAGCTGAAATTCAATGGTATTCATAATGCTGCGGCAATTGTTATTGATGTTGAGACGGGAGAGGTGCTCGCCTATGTGGGTAACACAAAAAATAAAGATAATCCCGAATATGGAAGTGATGTTGATATTATTCAGTCTCCGCGAAGTACCGGAAGCATCTTAAAGCCGGTTCTTTATGCTTCGATGCTGGATGCCGGTGAAATTTTACCGAACACTCTCATCCCGGATATACCTACAATGATAGCAGGTTTTTCACCGAAGAATTTCAACAGGAAATACAACGGGGCAGTCCATGCCTCAAAAGCCCTTTACCGCTCACTTAATATTCCGGCTGTCAGAATGTTACGTCACTATGGTGTTCCGAGATTTTATGAAAAGTTGAAAAGTGTGGGTATTACCACTTTGAATAATCCGCCCGGTCATTACGGGCTGTCCTTGATTCTTGGAGGTTCGGAAGCAACGCTGTGGGATCTGGCAGGTGTATATGCGGGTTTTAGCAGAGTACTTAATCATTTCTACGAATTTAACGGTAAATATTGTTCCTCCGACTGGCATCACCCGGTTTACATTTTGGATTCTTCAGGTATAAAAAAGCCGGAAAGGAAAGAATTGACGGAACAATATAAACTATCTGCTTCTGCCGTTTACCTGACCTATCAATCCCTTTTGCAGGTTAACAGGCCTGAAGAATTATCGGGATGGAAATCATTCTCATCCACAGGAAAAATTGCATGGAAAACAGGTACAAGTTACGGCTTTCGAGATGGTTGGGCTGTTGGAACAACTCCTGGGTATGTTGTTGCTGTTTGGGTGGGAAATGCTGACGGAGAAGGAAGGAACGGACTTACAGGTGTGTCAGCGGCAGCTCCTGTTATGTTTGACATTTTTAATCTTCTGCCTCAATCCGGTTGGTTTGACGCTCCCTATGATGAAATGGCGAAAATAGCCGTATGCAGAGAGAGCGGCTACAGGGCATCTTCAATATGTGGGCATGTTGATACTGTTTGGGTACAGAAATCCGGATTGAAAACCGTTGCCTGCCCCTATCATAAACTCATTCACCTTGATCCGTCAGGCAGATACCGGGTGACAAGCGAGTGCTTTGAGCCTGAAAAAATGATACATAAATCGGAATTTGTTTTGCCACCTGTAATGGAATGGTATTTCAGGCAGGTTAACCCTCTTTATAAGCCGTTACCTCCATATATGAAGGGTTGTGTACCAAACGGCGAGATACCGATGGAATTAATATATCCGGAGCGGAATGCAAGAATTTATCTCCCTGTGGAACTTGACGGCTCAAATGGGAAGGTTGTTTTTCAGGCTGCTCATCATGAATCAACTGCGAAAATATATTGGCATATTGACGGAAACTTTGTCGGAGTTAGCGAAGGTGATCACAAAATGGCTCTAAGCCCGGAACCCGGAAGACATACTTTGTCGTTAATTGATGGTCAAGGAAACTCGATTACAATATCTTTTGTTATTCTGACAAACAAAAGTAAATAAATATAACAATCTTTTATTTTGCAGGAATTGTAAAATAAAAGACAGAACCCTTATCCGGTGCGGAATCAAACCATATCTTGCCGCCAAGAAGTTTAACGTTGGCCTTGCAAATAGCCAGTCCGAGACCTGTACCTGAAATGGGACGTTTATTGTCATTGGTCTGCATAAATCTCTCGAAGATTATGGCTTTGTCAATTTCCGATATTCCTCTTCCCGTATCTTTTACAAAAAATTTAATGTAATCATCGGAAACGGAATATCCGAATTTGACATATCCTTTGTCTGTGAATTTAAGTGCATTACTTATAAGGTTAATAAATACCTGTCTTAATAATAACCTGTCAGTATTTATTTTAAGCGGCTTCTCTGCATCCGGAATATCCAAAAGGAAATGTACCTTTTCTTTTTTGTTTAGAGAAAATTGCGTATGGATATCTTTCATTTCATTATCAACAACGAATTCTGATTTTATTATCTCAACCAAACCTGCCTGAAGTTTGGAAATGTCAATAATGTCATCAATCAATTCAAGAAGATGATTACCGCTTTTACTAATGTTTTCTATATATTTTAATTTTGTATCCTCATCTTGCTCATCTTTCAGTAGCTCGGAAAATCCCAGTATGATATTCATTGGAGTTCTTATCTCGTGCGACATATTTGCCAGAAAAGCCGACTTAAGTCTCTCCGATTCCTCCGCCTTAAGTTTTGACTGTAATAGTTTTCTGTTTGTTTCTTCCAGATCGTTAGTCCTCTGCTTTACAATCTCCTGAAGATGACTTTTATGGTAGCGCAGTTCTTCCTCCGTATTTTTAAGCAGTGTAATATCAAGAATATAACCGAGAAACTCGGCTATATTCCCTTTTTCATCTCTGATAACCGTTGAGTAGCCCGTTACCCAAATAACCTTGCCGTCATTTCGTTTTATGCGATAAGGACTATGGGTTATTATATTAGAGCCTTTATTTATAGAATTATCAATTTCAGTTTTTACACTTTTCAAATCGTCTTTATGAATAATATCCTCAAAAACTATGGAGCCACTGGTTAATTCCTGAACCGAATAACCCAAAATCTCCTTGACATTGGTAGAACTGTTTTTAACCGGCCAACCTTCGCTTGCCTTCCACCTGAGCACGGCAACAGGTCCCTGATTAAAAAGTTTTCGCTCCTGCATAAGCAAATCGGCCAGGTGCTTTATTCTCTCTTCTCTTTGTTTTCTGTGCGATATTTCGCGAATGGTTATTAAAATTCCAAACGAATTACCATTATCATCTTTAATCGGTGATTTTATCACATTGAGCCATCTTTTATTCCCGTCGGGACCGGTTACATAACGGTCGGTTTCGTACCGCTGTCCGGTTATCAAAACCCGGATATCACTTTCCCTGTATATTCGGGCTTCTTCTTCCGGAAAAATATCATAATCCGTTTTGCCTATAATATCACTTTCATTTTTTCCGATATAATGGCAAAAGTTATCATTGACAACCTGATAAGTGAAATGATCGTCCAGCAGAATGAGTATGTCCGGAGATGCGGCAAATATGGTCTTTAGCTGTTTTTTTCGTTTGCGCAAAATAGCATCTTTTCTTCTCTCTTCGGTTATCTCATTAATTACGGCTAAAAAATATTGTATATGTCCGTTTTCATCTTCAATTACCGAAACCGAAACCCTTCCGATTTTTTGATTTCCATTCTTATCTGTAAAATTCAGATCATAAGGTAGTAAATTTCTATCGGATTTGGGTGTTGATAGTTTTTGTGCAACCGTTACCTTGCTCTCTTTTGTAATAAAGGGAAGCGTCATTACACTTTTTCCCATAACTTCCGACCTGTGATATCCCAAAAGATCATAAACCCGGCCGTTGACATTAATTACTTCTCCTTCCTTGCTGATTATCACTACTGCATTCGGGGAGTTGTTAAAAATAGTTTTGTAGATGTTGTTCTCATACGTTTTGGTGAAATGGTTGGGAATTGCTGTGTTACTACCCTTTCTGAAAAGAGTATTTCCAAAATGTTGATTTCCTGTTGTGATACTTCCGATAAAACTCATAGCGTATTTTTATTTAAAAACCGTTTTCTAACATAGATTTCTTAAACATTATTTCCCATTAAAAGGTTGTATAAAATAGGATTGTCTGTGGTGGAAAAAAAGTGGATTGTTGCGTAATCCCTTAAAGTATAGGAATATATAGGATGTCAACTCTTTGTGAACAATAAAAAATATGCTAAGATGAAGGGAGTAATACCGGGTTGTTTCATACGTTGCTAACAAATTGTTAATAAACCCTGTTCACAACATGTGAATTACTAAACGAGAAAAAACTTGACTTCGGGGTGTTGATTGTTCTATTTTTGTCGCACCAGGCAAGGGATAAAAGGTTAGCTTGGAACGTCAGGGATTAAGAAAAGGAAACCGGCAACGGTAAACCTCTCATTAATCCGGATTGAAAAAGGGAAAAGCATTAGGTTGCCGACCCGATTGAAAATCCACCTTGAAATCAAGTAGTTCAACTGAAGGCGTTCACTTATGTGAACTTAGATTTCAAGATCTTACCTTCAGATGATTCAGACCTGCAAATGCAAAGTTCTTCGGAACGGAAACAATTGCTCGTCAGCTTGAAAGGTCGGGAAACCGTAAACTGATAAACCTGCAAAGGTCTTTCACAAACGGTTTCAAACCAAGAGATGACAACCACACGGAAGTCAACTCAAGGTGAACGTGAAAAGTTGCGGTTTAGCTCTTGACAGTCTCCGGACAGTCAATCTAAATCAGGCTCCCGAAAGGCAAGTTCTTCGGAACAAACCCGGAAAGAGCAACCATAATAACCGTAACCTGGCGCCAAACAAGCGCTACGGCGGTTGCAAGGTGAGCGGGAATCTTATCGAACAGATGAGATTCCCGCTGTGCTTTATGCCTTATCATAAACATAATCAATCCCGAACAACTCAACAAATCCATCAAACCTTTCCAGTTTATCTTTACCGTATTTTGAAATTTTCTTTCTTATCTTTTCAACTGGCTTTGGCACAAGAAGGTGATTCTCCGATTTGCTGTAAAACTTATCGGCATAGCAAATAATCTTTTCCTCATAACTTACGGGAAGCATATCGCGGTGCGGCAAAGGCATTTTGTATTTTATAATATCTTTTTTCGACAACCCCACACCGACATGCCTTTCACAAACAGGCGCAATATCCTTAAGTCCGTTCTTTTCAAGTATCTCCCTTCCAAGATACGAATGGGCGATGTATGGATATTTACCATGGCAACCTATTTCCGGTGCTCTTGTCTTTATTATCCCTATATCGTGAAGCAAAGCTCCTTTCAAAATAAACTTTTTATCCAATTTCAGATGTTTGTTATGTTTGTAAATCCTTAAAGCAAGCTCCGTAACTCTTACCGAATGGATAAAGAAAAAGGGATAAGCTTCGGAATCTTCAGGGTAGTATTTTTTTATTATCTTTTTTACATCCTTGGGAATTTTAAAGGGAACTTCAAAATTCTTTAATATTTTTTTTAACTCTTTTCCGTTCATTTACAATCAGATTTTGGTTCAACATGGATGTTGATGTCAACAGAATTAAACTTTTCTTTCAATCTTTCTTCCATCCTGTCGCATAAGTTGTGTGATTCCTTTACCGTCATTTCATCGGGAAGTTCAAGGTGAAAATCTATGTATTTGTAGGGGCCTGATTTTCTTGTTCTTAAATGATGGTATCCTATGCAGTCATTTGTAAACTCTTCGATGATAGCTGTTATTATGTCCACCTCCTGTTGATCCAGGCTGTTATCGAGAAGAGGGTTAAAAGCGGATTTAATAAGATTATACGCTTCCCACAGAATTATCAGAGCAACGAAAATGGCTATTACCGGATCGAGAATATGCCAGCCTGTCACCCATATCAATCCGATACCGAGAGCAACACCGACGGAAGTGTAGATGTCTGTTTTTAAATGGAGTGCGTCGGCCTCCAGTGCTATTGAATCGGTCTCTTTTGCAACCTTATATAATTTTCGCGACACAAAAAAGTTAACCAGTGCGGAAACTCCCATAACAATAATACCCCATTGAAGATATTGAACAGGTTCGTTGACAATCAAGCTGTGTATGGAATGATATACTATCCATATAGCCGCTACAATTATTAAGAGCCCTTCAATAACTCCGGAAATATTCTCTACCTTTCCATGTCCGTACGGATGCTCCTTGTCGGGAGGCATATTGGATACCTTAACCGAGAAAAAAGCAATTAGGGAGGCAACAAGGTCAATTGCCGAATGTGCAGCTTCGGAAATGATACTCACAGAGCCGCTTATGATACCTACGGTTATCTTCATTATAACAAGAAAGATATTTGAAAACACCGAAAGGCGTGCAGTATTTACTTTTTTACTCAATACAGTTAACTTTATTGCAAAATTAGATTAAAAAATTATATCTGCGGTTTAATAATATTTTATAATTTTGCAGCCTGGTTTGCAAACAGTAGTTATGCTTTTGCAAATCGTCAAAGGACCCGTAGCATAATTGGATAGTGCACCTGACTACGGATCAGGAGGTTGGGGGTTCGAGTCCCTCCGGGTTCACAATTAAAATAAAGGATTGCGGTTTTTTGCGCTGCAATCCTTTTTGTTTTTTGGTAATGAGTTCATCACAAGTAAAAATTCGTTGTTTGAAATTGTAGTGCGTAATCTTAAGAAAATAAACTGTTTGTGTAAAGCAAAAACATCAATAAATAGGTTAGATATCTCATGAATTTTATTTTTGTATTAATTCAATATGCCATCCCTACGGGATTTGCATTTCGTTTTGTCTTCATTCTTTTTACCGATATGTCATCCCTAACGGGATTTGCTTTAGTTCTATGCTGTTTTTAGTCCCGTCAGGTACGAAATATTAATTGCGTTAATCTATGAATGATAATTTTAAGTTGCAAATATATGAAATATATTATCCGTAATTTCTACAACATATTTGCCTGCCACACGATTATAGCATATAAAGCAAACCGGAGAAAACGTGAGAGCGACCAGAAAAGATATTTTTTAACTGGAAAATGAAATGATCCTACAAGCATTGCAATAGCAGAAAAGGGCAGGGGGGTCATAGCTGCAACAAGAATAAGAAAAGCTCCGTATTTCACTACGAGTGGTTGATACTTTGAGAGAAATCTTTTTCGGATATATCTGAAAGTGACTGTTGTCTTCAGGAAATCGCCGAATAAAAATCCAATAAATCCGGAAATATATGATATAACAGCCAAAAGGGAAACTATCCCCACATAATCAATCAAATGGCCACTGCTCAATCCCCATATCATAAAGAATTCGGGAGGAATAATTCCGAACATTAGCTCGGAAATCGTATAAATAGAATAAATCAGTAACTGATTCTCCAAATAGGGCTTAATAGCCTCTTCCCAATTAAATCCGAAATAGTGTTTTATTAAAACATAAGCTCCGACAATGATTATGGTCCAGATGAATCCTTTTATGAAATTAGTCCAGAAGAACTTTGTCTTATCGCCTATTTTTATTTGTTTTGATGTCATAAACACTTTACCGTCAGTGATTTTTATTGATCTTTTTTAAAACCAAAGCTGTCCTGTTGGGGAGATAAATACTTAATCTGTTTGCATTGTCACCGTTATTTTTAAAAGATGGATATATCAGGCTGTCATCAACTCTGTTATGCCCGCAAAATTCCTTGCTGTCCGAATCTAAAATCACCTGATAATCACCTTGCTCCGGGATTTTGAACTCGTAACCCGGTATTGAGTTGGATGTATGAAAGTTAAAGACAAAGATAAGGTTATTCCTCTCGAAAATTATTGTCTGGTTTTGTGCATCCATATTCAGTTGGTTTGCAAAAAGCGAAGACATAATTTTATTATCCTTAATGACTTTTATCATCTCTCTGTCGAAAGCGGCAAGGCAGCTATATTTAAGCTCCGGGTTATCAACGAGAGACCATTGCCGGCGGGCATACTTATAACTCCAGTTGTTACCTTCCCTCGGGAAGTCAATCCATTCGGGATGTCCGAACTCATTTCCCATAAAATTAAGATAAGCATTTCCTCCAAGTGAAATTGTGAACAACCGAATCATTTTATGAAGTGCAATACCCCTGTCAATCACAATGTTATCGTCATTTTTGTGCATATGCCAGTACATTTCCTTGTCCATCAGCCTGAAAGCTATGGTTTTGTCTCCGACAAGAGCTTGGTCATGCGATTCGGCGTAAGCAACCGTTTTAACATAAGGCAATCTGTCGTTCAAAACATTCCACATTTCATAAATGTCCCATTGTTCATCCTGTTTTTCCTTCAGCAATTTTATCCAAAAATCGGGGATACCCATTCCAAGCCTGTAATCGAATCCAAGTCCGCCTGCTTCCACATCTGCCGTAAGTCCTGGCATACCGGTAACATCCTCGGCAATGCTCACGGAATCCCTTTTTATGTTATGAGACAGTGTGTTTGCCAGCTGAAGATATGTAATTGCATCATACTCAACTCCTTGTCTGAAAAACTTATCGCGACTGTCAATGGTTTCAAGGCCGTGGTGAAAATACATCATTGAGCCTACACCGTCGAAGCGAAAGCCGTCAAAATGAAATTCCTCGAGCCAATATTTAACATTGGAAAGAAGAAATCTCAGAACCTCTGTTTTTCCGTAATCGAAAATCTTTGAATCCCATTGGGGATGCTCTCCGCGGGTTCCCGGATGAAAGTATTGATGATCGGAGCCGTCGAATTCATTTATTCCTTCGACCGTATTTTTAACGGTGTGGGAGTGAATAATGTCGAGGATTACGGCAATTCCCATTTTGTGGGCGGTTTTAATAAGATTCTTCAAATCTTCGGGAGTACCGAAGCGGGAAGAGGGAGCAAAGAAGTTGGATACATGATATCCGAAAGAACCGTAATAAGGATGTTCCTGAATAGCCATTAGTTGAACGGCGTTGTATCCGCCGTTTTTTATTCTCGGTAAAATGTTTTCCGTAAATTCATTGTATGTTCCTATGCCCTCTTTTTCCTGAGCCATTCCGACATGAGCTTCGTATATAAAAAGGTCGCCGATACCGTTTACATCAAAACCGTCTTCTTCCCAATCAAAGGGTTCCGGTATCCAAACTTGCCCGGAAAAGTTCTTTGTGTCTTCATCCTGAATCACTCTTTTGATGTATGCGGGAATCCTGTAACTCAGTCCTTTGGATGAGTCAACCAGAACCTTTACTTTACTACCATGAACGAAGGTGGTCGCATAATCTTTCTCGGGAAGAAAAATCTCCCATACTCCGAAATTATCCCTTGTCAGAGGATGTGTGAATTTCTCCCAGTTGTTAAAGTCGCCTGTCAGGAAGAGAGCTTTTGCTTCGGGAGCCCATTCCCTGTAAAACCAGCCTTTTTTCTTTTTGTCGTAATTTATTCCGAAATATTTGTATCCGTCTGCAAAGGCTGTCAGTGTACCGAAATCATTTTCTATGGCTTGCAGTCTCTCTTCAAACCTTGTAATCCTGGCTTCAATATCCTTTTTGCTCGGTTCGAGCCAGGGATCAATATCCGTTAATTTTAGTTTTCCTTGCGGCATAGGCTTGTTTTTTGCAAAAGTAACCATTAATGTGAACTTTTGATTGAAATATATGTTGTTTTTTATATCCTTTAACATTAAATTTCTTTATGATGGATCATATTGATATTCTTGACAAACTACCTAAACATCTGTTAAACTATGTTGTTGAACAGGATTATAACTCTTATACTGCGAAAGACCATGCTGTGTGGAGATATGTTATGCGCCGGAATATAAAGTATCTCCCTGAAGTTGCTCATCATTCTTATCTCGAAGGATTGAAAAAGACAGGGATAGGAATGGAAAGGATTCCGAATATATCGGGAATGAACAGGATATTAGGAGATATAGGCTGGGGTGCCGTTACTGTTGACGGTTTTATTCCTCCCAATGCCTTTATGGAGTTTCAGGCTAATAATGTTCTTGTTATTGCTGCGGACATTCGCTCTGCCGATCAGATAGAATATACTCCGGCTCCCGATATTATTCACGAAGCTGCCGGTCATGCTCCCATTATTGCCGATCCCGAATATGCTGAATATCTTCGTCTTTTCGGTGAAATTGGTTCAAAAGCATTTTCTTCATCCTATGATAAAAAAATGTATGAAGCAATCAGGCATCTTTCCATACTCAAAGCCGATCCTTACACCCCGAAGAATGAAATTGACGAGGCTGAAAAAAGGTTACAGGAACTTGATAGTAGGGTTGTGGCGAATTCGGAAATTGCTCTTATCCGTAACTTGCATTGGTGGACTGTTGAGTACGGACTAATAGGAACTCCTGATAATCCGAAGATATACGGAGCAGGCTTGCTCTCCTCCATTGGTGAAGGCCGTTCATCGTTGAAACCTGATGTGAAAAAACTGCCTTTGACCATTGAAGCGGTAAATTATAATTTTGATATAACTACACGACAACCACAATTGTTTGTTACTCCTGATTTCGGACACTTAAGAAAAGTGCTTTTTGAATTTGCCGACCGGATGGCATTGCGCAGGGGAGGAGTTTACGGTTTGAATGTTGCCGTTGAATCTCAGAGTATTGCAACGGCTGTTTACAGTTCGGGTTTACAGGTGTCGGGTGTTATTAATAATGTGATTGAAAAAGACGGGAAGCCTGTTTATATCTCAACACAGGGGCCCACAAGTCTGAATTTTGAAAATTGTGAACTCTCCGGACATGATAAATCCTACCATTCCATGGGATACGGTTCGGTGGTCGGGAGATTGAAAGATATTGGCAAACCGGTGGAGAGTTGTACAGACAGGGATTTGAGCGAGATTTCAATTGTAAAAGGTCGGAAGGTAAAACTGAATTTTGAATCCGGTGTGACGGTTGAAGGAATATTAAAGAATGTGGAAAGAAAGAAGGAAAAGATAATTTTAATGAGCTTTTCAGATTGTCTTGTTAAATTTGAAGATATAATATTGTTTCAGCCGGACTGGGGTATTTACGATATGGCTGTCGGTGAAGATATTATTTCCGTGTATAGTGGCCCTGCCGATCCAGATTCTTATGGTATTCAGGTTGAACCTCCTGTGGAAAAAACACATAAAATCAGCTATTCGCGCAAAGCAAAGCGGCTTCACCTTTTGTATAAAATTGTCAGAGATTACAGAAATGTAAAAAGGTTGCCGGGAGTTTTGGAAAGCGTGTTAGCCGAACTTGAAAAGCAGTATCCCGATGAATGGCTGCTTGCAACCGAAATATTTGAAGAGGCAATAGAAGATAAAGATGAATCGTTAAAAGAGAGAGTAACCCGTTTTTTAGAAAAAAACGGAAAAAAAGAGAGTATCTGAAATAATTATCCTACTTTTGATTAATAATTGAATTGTGAATTGATTTTATCAACTTTTTTCCCATGTTTAAAAAACATTAAAACAGAAGCAACGTATATAACAGGGAAAAAGTCTATTGGAAGATTGTTATTGAGAATGTATGATGGGTAGAAAAAGCTATATCACATTATTTGTGATTATTTTTCCCGTAGTGCTTTTTGCACAGATGAACTCTAAGAAAAAGGACAGGCTCCCCAATAATTATTTTGGAGTAGAACTGGATTTTGGTCTTACCAAATTTTTTGGAGATATTGACGAAGGTGCTGCACAGGGGAAATATATTCCTAATAATCTGGCGTATGGATTGCAGGCTTATAAAAGCTTCGGATCCCTATTCCTGTTGGGAGGTGAACTTCTGTTTGGAAATGTGAGTGGTGAGAAAAACAGAAATGAAAATACGGCAACCCCGACTCTTAGATACTTTAAAGCATCTTTCATAGAATATACATTAACCACTCAGTTTAATCTCGTAGCTCTTTTTAGTGATAATATAAGGCGCAGGTTTAGTTTGTATGCCAAGGTAGGTATCGGACTAACCGATTTCAAAACAAAGCTTTATGACGGCACCAATGATAGTGTTATTAAATCTTTTGGATATAACGGTCAGAAAAGCACGACGGAGCTTGTTATTCCTCTGGGGCTGAAGTTGGTAGTCAACCTTTCTAATAATTTGGGAGTGTCTCTGGAAAGTACTATGAAAAGGTCTGATACTGACAAGCTGGATGGTGTTACCGGGAACAATAATCGTGATTATTATAATTTCACTTCTGTCGGTGTTATATTTAAAATATGTTCTGATAGTGATTGTGGACCGATTTCGGGAAGTAAAAAAATTAAATCGAAAGAACCTAAAAAGAAAAAGCGAAGGAAAAAGTCAGGTATTAAAAGGCACAGATAGCTTGGTTTATATACTGAAACGCATCCGGACGGACGTCTTTCAGCCGTAAACTTTGCAAATTCTCTTTGATTTAATTGCTCGAATCATAGCAAGTTTAACTCGAAGAAATTTGCATTTTCGTTCAGCATCAGTTTAAAAGAATAATTAGTCTTGGGATGAAAATAATCATTCCGATAATAGCAGAGATAATGGCTGTTATTAAAACAGCACCCGCGGCAAAATCTTTTGCATCTTCAGCTTTTTTTTGATACTCGGGTGAAACAAGGTCAACTATGGACTCCAGAGCAGAGTTGAAAAGCTCTGCAGAAAAAACAAAACCAATTGCAAAAACAACAAGTAGCCATTCAACTTTTGAGATATTAAAAAGGAATCCGGCAATAATCACAAAAATTGTAACAGCGAGATGAATCCTTGAATTGTGTTGTGTGGCAAACAACTTTTTAATACCGTTGAAGGCAAATTTAAAACTGAGAACTCTTTTTCTCGTTGAAAACCTATTGTGCGTATTCTTCAATTTATTATAATGTATAATTAATGTTTTGGCAAAGGTAAAATATTTGGATCAGAACTTAATAATAAAGGTGGAGATTTTATGTCAGGATTATGCGCAATAAAAAACCCCGCATAAGTGCGGGGTTCAAAAATATGGGATTTCCCATTAATATCTTTTTTCTTTGATTCTTGCCTTCTTTCCACGTAATCCGCGAAGGTAGAAAATTCGTGCACGACGTACAACACCTCTTTTATTTACTGTTATTTCGTCAATAAAAGGTGAATTAACCGGAAATATTCTTTCAACTGCAATGTTGCTTGATATTTTTCTTACAGTAAAAGTTTCGGTAATTCCGCTACCCCTTCTTTGCAGAACAACACCCTGAAAGTTCTGTATCCTTTCTTTATTTCCTTCCCGGATTTTATATTTTACGGTAATTGTGTCTCCCGCTTTGAAATCAGGTATCTCTTTTACTTCAACCTGATCTTCTACAAATTTCACTAATTCATTCTTGCTCATCACTCTCTGTTTTATATAAGGTTACTGCTAAAAATGGGTGCAAATATACAACTATATTTTTTAACTGTGCAAGTTTGTTTGATAATTTTTTCATTGCAGCCTTAAGTGGCTTTATATTAGGTGTTTGTAAGATGAAAATAATTGTGGTGAACGAAAAAAGAATTGTTAAAATCGTAACGGTTCGGTAATTACGGGATAGTCGCGCGAGAAGTAAGAATTACTTTTTATAAGGTGGATTTCATCGAACTGGAAGCGAAGTGTGATTTCGTGGGCACCTCCGGTACCCCTCATATTTGAAATCCCCACATCGTAGCTGTACATAAGTTTTATACGTGAATGCTCGTTTACCATAGGAATTTGAACTCCTGCAACAAACATTACGGATTGCACATTATAAATCGCAGAGTTACGGCTTCTGTACCAGGCTCCGGCATATATAATAGATTTCTGTACGTTCATCCCAAGGGTGAAATTATGAAATGCGTTTTGATATTCATACATTAATCCGGGGTTAAATTTAAAACCCTTTCTCGGGTTATTTCTTTGCAGGAATACCACATCAATGTTCACATTATATTTGCGCGGAACACGAACGTCAAGATTGTAGAATGATTCGTTGGGTTTTAAAAGATGATTGATGCTTACTCCCAATGTTGCCGTAATTAGTCTCCTTTCATATTTGATAAGACCGCCGAGGTTAACATCGGCATAAGAGATGCTCTGGCTTGGTGAACCCGCAAATGAAGACTCGGGATATAGCAAGCCGTGCCTGTCGTCAAGCTGGTCGCTCCAGATAAAGTCTCCCACATCAATCTGCTTTTGAACATAAGCAGCGGTGACACCGATCTGAGTTATCCAGTGTCTCTGCAATCTAATCCTTGATGATCCCACCAATCCGATGAAATTGGTTTTTATGAGTCCTTTTCCCTCTTTGTTAGTATTAAAAATTAGTCCGAAGCCCCCAAGTCCGGGAACTGTCCATTCAGCAAAGTCCATATTAAAGTTATATGACTTCAGATCGTCATTATACTTAGGCCATTGATCGCGGTAATCAAACCTCACTTTTAACCCTTCATCCAACCCTGTATACGCAGGATTGTAATAAAGCATATTATTATAGTATTGCGAGTAATACGAATCCTGCGCATTTACCCCAACGGCAAATATTATCAAAATGCCTAATAGTAATATATGTTTTGCTTCAAATCTCATAAAACTCACGACAAATATATAATATATTGAATCTCTTTCGGATTTTACTTAAAAAAATTATTATTGTTACATAACTACCGTTAAATATTTAAGCTCAAAATCCGGTTTTTTTGAGGTTATTTACCGGCTTACTCCTGAGGAACCTTTTTCGGTTTTAAAAGTTACGGCTTTGACAGTTCTTAATACTATGAAAATAATAACAAGAAAGAAAATAATGGAGGCTCCCGAAGGAATATCCATATAATACGATGCCAATAGGCCTGATAATGAGCCTGTAACACCTATTATGATTGAATAAATAATTATTTTACCGAAGTCCTTGACAAAAAGATTTGCAGTGCTTTGTGGAATTGTAAGTAGAGAGATTATAAGAATGATACCCACTGCTTTGATGCTCAGCACAATTGCCAGTGCAACAAATCCCATTAAAATATAATTGAATATGTCAACAGGAATATTTCTTGTTTTCAGATAATGCTCGTCAAAAGCGGTAAACAGAATTGTTTTGTAAAAAATTGCAAAGAAAAGAGATATAGCAATTGTGACCGAAAGCATAATTACGATATCAAGGTATGATATTGTCAGAATGCTTCCGAAGAGGTAACTCATCAGATTAGGTGCATATCCGGGTGTGATAAAAATGAAAATTATTCCGATTGCCATCCCGAAGGACCATAATATTGCAATTGCGGAATCTTCGCGAACATCGGTCTTTTTCGACATAAACTCAATTATCCAGGCAGCTAAAAGACTAAAAACGGTAGCTCCCAATAGCGGATTGAACCCGAGATAATACCCCAAACCTATTCCTCCGAATGAGGTATGTGTTATCCCGCCGCTGATAAAGACAATCCGTTTCGACACTATATATGTTCCTATTATCCCGCAAGTAATACTCGTTAGTATTGCAGCGATTATAGCATTAATAAAAAAATCATATTGTAATAATTCTATCATAATTTACTGAATTTAAACTTTTTATCATTTCTGTTCATCCCTTTAACCTAAAAGTTTGATCCGAGCGTCCACGCTTGGACGAAAAACTATCCTTCGTGACTTTCCAGCACCGTATGCGGAATATGCCCGTGAGTTATCAATTGTATGGGGCAGTTATACGAATCAAGCTGCTCCTGGCTGATAATATTCGATTTATGGTAATGAACGTGCCTGTTAACACATGCTATTGTTTTTACATAAGATGAAATTGTTCCTATATCGTGCGACACAACGATTATCGCCATTTTCTCATTCAACTTTTTCAGTATTTCATACAATTCACTTTCAAACTTATTATCAACGTAGGTGTTCGGTTCGTCGAGTATGAGTAATTCGGGATCGGAAATTATTGCTCTGCACAGAAATACCCTCTGCATTTGACCGCCGGAAAGTTCACCGATTGGTTTGCGGGCAATATTGCCAATTCTCATTTGATCCATTAGTTCCTTTACCTTCTCTTTTTCTTTTTTTGAGAACCTTTTTGTAATCTTTTGTCTGTTCAGAAGTCCTGATAACACAACATCCTCGACAGTAATTGGAAATTTGCGGTCAATAGTATTAACCTGTGGCAGATAGCCAATAGGAGCTTCCGACTTTCCCGCTTTAAAATAATATGATATTTTCCCCGAATATGGTGTTATCAGACGTAAAATTGTTTTTATCAGGGTGGTTTTTCCGGCACCGTTGGGCCCTATCACTCCGATAAAATCATTTTCGAATATTTCCAATGAGACATCCTCAATGATAATCTCCCCGTTATATCCGGCAGAAACATTTTTTAATTCTAATATTTTGTCGTTTTTCATAATAAGCACCTCTCTTTAAACCTCCAAACTTCCAAACCTCTAAACCTCTAAACCTCTAAACTTCCAAACCTCCAAACCTCTAAACTTCCAAACCTCATAACTCTCCCCCCAACTTATCCGCAATACTCACCATCTCTTCCTCCCAGTTGTAATTTAGCGGATTTATTGTAATAACCTTTCCGCCAATTTCTTGAGCTATTGTTTTTGCCTTTTGAATGTCGAACTGTTGCTGAACCACAATTATCTTTATTCCTTCTTTTTTAGCTTTTTCAATTATTGATTTCATATATTTTGATGAAGGAGTTTTCCCTTCCACCTGAACAGGTATTTGGTTTAGTCCGTAATCCCTTGCAAAATAAGTGAGAGCAGGATGATAAATCAAAAAGCTTTTACTTTTAGTATTTTTTAGTTTTGTTTCAATAATTTTGTTGATGCTGTCAATTTCAGTAAAAAAAGTATTGAGATTATTCTTGTAATTCTTTCTGTTCTCAGGGGCAATTGCTACAAGTCCCGTATAAATATTTTTTGCTATCACCTTCACATTTTCCGGTGACATCCATATGTGCGGCTCAATCCATTTTTCTCCTTTTTTAATAAGCTCTATCCCGTTTGAGCAATTGATGATTTTTAACCCGGATTTGTTTTTTAAATAGCCTTTCATCCGGTTTTTTTCCAGTTCAATATATCCCATTTCGAAATAGACGGCCGATTTTTCTGTTTTGAGTATTTGAGACGGTGTGGGTTCATAGGTTTCGGGGCTTGCTCCGGACGGAATAAGTACATTGATTTCAAAACTGTCTCCGGCAATTTTTTCCACAAAGTACTTTTGGGGAAGTATGCTGACGGTTATAAGCTGTTTGTTGTTTGCAGCCTTTTCCTGTCCGCATCCTGCAAGGAAAAGGATAGCGATTAATAAAATAACAGTCGTTTTTAACGTGCTCATATTTAGGGTTTTATTGTACATTTTCCGAACATTCTTTGCAAATTCCGATTATTAAAAAATTAGTCTCTTTTTTGATGTATCCTTCCGGTAATTTTACATTATTGGGAACAATTCCCGTGAGACACTGTATTCTTCCACAATCAGTACATTTAAAATGAATATGATCGTCGGGTGTTTTTTTTATTACAAATTTTGCAACGGTGCTTTCCGTTGCGATTTTGTGTATTACACCTTTTGAAGTGAGCGATTTAAGCGTACGATAAATTGTTGCTCTGTCGCAAATGCCTTCAAGTCTTGTTTGTAACTCCCTTTCCGAAAGGGCAACATCTGTCATAAGCAACTCCTCAAGGATTTTAACTCTCCCGTTGGTTCTGCTCATCTTATAATCCGATAATATTTTTATTGCATTCATCCATTATGATATTTGCGACAGTGTTGCAAAAATATAAAAAAATATGATACATCGTCTGCAATGAATGATTTTTTTTAGTTAACAGCTTACAGCAAAAAAAAGTTCTATGAGACTTAGTTCCTATTTCTGCACTTTCCTTTTTATTTCCGATATTGCTTTTAATATGTTTTCGCTTGTTGCAGGAATGGGCAAATACGGTTCGATTTCGTGATTACCTACTGACGAAACGGCATCTTTGATTGCCATCCATACGGAAAGGGCATGCA
>JALSSR010000235.1 GCA_026984135.1 Bacteroidales bacterium | reverse complement strand
TAACAGAGCCTGCTTGTAAAAAAAATCATCGCAACTAATCCACAATAAAGCAGGTTTTTGCCTTTTCTCGACAACAATAGATAATTGTTTCCAATTTTTATTATTCCGTTCAACAAAATTACTCATCAAAAAAACGTTTCAAAACCGGATTTAATTTTCTTTCGGGATTTAATCCGTTATATTCAAGAATAGTGAGCGAATGCAGTAATTCCAAAACAACAGGGTCTGCATCATCAAAATTTTTCTCCTTAATTGCCTTCTTGTGATCTCTTGTTAATGTTCTATATCTCTCATTACCTTCCTTTGTTACGATCTTTTCTGCAATTTCCTTTGTTGTTTTATCTATTTCGGTTTCCAACAAACCACGATTAACCATTTTTAGTAAAATACGCGGACACCCTCCCGACATTTTTATCAAATATTCCAGTGCATCATCATCTATAAGACTTTTGTCTATCCTATTATATATCAATGACTTAAACAACTCTTTTGAATTCTCGTTAATACGTATCATCGGTAAATAAAAATCCTTAAAATAAATACGGTTACCCTGCTCTATTATTCGATAGTAGGTATCAATAGGAACAGTAGAAACAATACTTACATTCAAACCTGTAATCATTTGCACATCATTGATAAAGAGTTCTTCGTAAACAGAACGATTTGCTTTTTCCAAACCATCTATAAAAAAGATAACATCCTTACCTGCATTGGTTTTTGCAATACTTTCTCTAATATCAATAAGAGCCAAATTAAATTTTTCGATTAAAGGTTTCGGATTATTTTTAATAATACGTCTAATTGTTTTGGTTGTAGTATTATCGCGTGAAAATCCCGATTTTATATTACCTTCAACTTTGAAAAAATTCCAAAAATTCCAAGCCGCTTCCACAGATGCTCCGGCATCTATATTAAAATTATTTTTCAAATCTTTTACAACTTCTGTCTCCGAAAGCCACTCATTTGCAATATCATTCAGACTATTTTTGTCAAAATCTATTTTTTTTTCTTCTAATTTTCTGATAATCATAGAGATCATTACCAGATAAATATCTTCTGCACTTAATTGTTCTATATTGGTCTCACTTTCAAGGTCGATAAAAACAGTAAAAAAAGCATCTTTATTATTTATTTCATAAGCAAAGCGGTTTAATTCGACAGATTTGCCACTCCCGCGATGACCGGAATAAATGATTTTAGGATACTTTACGGGAATATGTTCAAGCTGATTTTTTTGCATACCCAAATATTTTTTCATCTGTTCAAAATGCGAATTAGTTCGAACAGACGAGAAATCAACCCACAATTTTTTAAACCAGTCCTGATTTTCCTGTATTTTAAACAATGGTTCGGTAACCTCCATTGCTCTGAAAATATCTTTCTCCGGAAATTTGTATGTATATTCGCTCATTATACTATGTTTTTTTGCAAAGTTAATATTTTTCAGATAACTTAATATTTATGTTTATCAATTATTTAATAAATCGTTTATATCCACACCATTTGCCTCCAAAACTTGAAGTGCGGTTTTTAAGTAGTTTTCGAGATACGGAACTTGCTCATAAACAGGCAAAAGTATTTCTACTGCTTTCATTGCCATATCAATAGATTTTTCTTTATCCGGCATAGCTTTTATGTAAAAAATCGCAAGATTTGTCAAAGTCATCGCCACATCAGGCAAATAGGTTCTCGGGTTTTCTTCTGCAAGTTTTCTATAAATCCGCAAAGCTTCTTCGTATTGTTTAATTGCGTCATCAATAAAATTAAATTTTTGTAAGAAAAAGGCATATTCAAAATGTTGTTCAGCCGTTGGTTCCAGGTTAATTAATTCATTATATAGAGATTTGGTTTCTTCATAAGCAAACAGTTGTTGGGTTGCGTTAACAGACTCTTTTAAAAAGACAATATTTTGTTTTTTTTGTCTTTTTACATAATCAAAATAATTATCGGCAATTTCTTTGGGTTTATTTTTTTGTAAATAGTTCTTTAAATTCTCTAATACTTGGACATATTCACTCTTAGGTGAAGTTTGTTTTAATTTTTCCAATTGTTTTTCCAATGCAACAATAGTTTCTTGATTATATTTTACAACTATGATAAGAGTTTGCTTTGTTTTTTCATCTATTTCCCCTTTGTTATCCCAAGTTTATATTTGTTTTATTTTTTCTTCCAATGAATTAATGCTGGAAAGTTTCTGAAGATAATTCCTAATGATTGCAGGATTAAAATTAACATTTTCCAATATCTCTTTTAAAGTTTTACCATGCGAAATTTGTCTTTCCTTAATTTCGCTTGTATCTTTTTTTATTTGTTTTGTTTCACTTGGAAAGAGTTGTTCGGAAACATAATCTGAAACCCGAGATTTCATAATATCCCAGAAAAAAAGTAGTATAGTAACAACAATAGAAATTATGCTTGCATTAGTAATTTTCTCTTGAACCTTATTGTAAAAAATATTTAAATTATCAGTAAAATAAAGAGTAAGAAAAATAATTATAGGCAATAGAACAAAAACAATAATTCGTGCAATCCATAATCTTGTATTTTTACTTTTGATTTTCATATAGATTTATCCATTTAAAAATGTTGTTCGACGGTTTTAAAGCTAATGCCAACTATCTCAAAACCATCTTTTCAGTATAACTTTTCCCGCCGCCTTCTACCTTCACAAAATAAATACCTTTGGCATTTTCAGTGAGGTTAAGAGCAACATCACCGTTTCTTGCATCAAAATCCTTTTCAAGAACAATTCTTCCGTTTATATCCGAAACCATAACTCTGCAATTTCCCATCCGTTTTCCCGCAATTGCAACATTTACAATCCCGTCCGTCGGATTCGGGAATACCTTAAAATCCATTCGGGATATTTCTTTCACGGAAGTTGCCGGATTATAATTCCAGGTTCCGTACCACAAACCGCGTCCGTGCGTTGCCACCAAAAGTGTGTTGTCGGCTCTTCTTATTTGCAGGTTATCAACCCTGACATTGGGGAATGAGGCATCATGTTCCCACTCAAATCCGGGAGCCGACACATCATCGGTCATCCATACACCGAGTTCCGTTGCCAGAATGACCTGTTTGGCATTTTGGGGATGAAACAAAGCCCACCGTACAGGAACATCGGGCAGGTTATTTGTTATATTTGTCCAGTTTGAACCACCGTCGAATGTCAGCCAAACTTTTGAAACACCGTAGTTTGAGAAGGCAGCTATCAAAGTATCGTCGGAACCGCCCACTTCAATGCAGGAAATGTATGCAGCCGGGAAATCCGTTGAACCTATTTCTTCGGTCTCGGGTGTTGCCTGGGCATTTGTAACCTTAAAGAGCCTGCCGTTTTGCGATCCGACAAACAGTGTTGCAGTTCCGTCAGGAGAATTGGGTGAAACCTTTATATTTGAAAAATATGTTGAAAGACCTGTACTCAAAGTAATGGTGCTGCCCGAGGGATTGGGAATACCCGAATAACGTAATATTTTATTGGCATCACTACCGTTAAACTGGCACTTATTTGCAAAAAGTATATTGTTTTTACTGTCATAATCACAGGGATTAATAAAAACTCCCGTACCGTAATCCCCGAAACTCGTATAATTATTGAAATTATTAAACAAAGTATAGCTGTTGTAATATATGGAAGTTATCATATATTGGGGTTGTGTTTCATCGAAAAAGCAATAGGCACCGTCACCACCGTCAATCATATCATCGGTGGTTAAAGGTTGTCCCTGATAAAGGATTGAGCCATTATCCTGCAAACCTCCTACAAAGGTATTCTGACCGGCTGCGGGATAAATATCGGCAACATAAAACTGCAAAGTGTTCAGATTATTACTTTTTTCCACAAAGTCGGGATATCCTGCCGATGCATTTTCAGAATAGAAAATACCTCCGTCGGTACTGAATATTGCAATATCGGATGAGCCTGGTTTATAACGGCACCAGTGCTGGTCGGCATGGACATAATCGTTACTATAGTACCAAAATGAGACCTGTGTCCAGGAATTTCCGCCATTGGTTGATTTCCAAAGGTCGAGTCCGCCAAGGAATACATTATCAGGGTCTTCCGGGTTGACTTCAACCTCAAATGCATGCCAGGAGAGAGTTGCCCAGGAGGGATCTCCACCCGGCAACGTTTTTTCAATCCAGGTTTCACCGCCATCCTCGGAACGCAACACATACCTTCCTCTGGCATAATTGAAGTTTGAACTGCTGAGCCACCCAGCGCCGACTATTGCATAAACAACAGCCGGGTCCGAAGGTGCGGAACCGAGAACGACCCTTCCCGGGACAGGATAATCGGGGTCGTTGGGAATAATAGTTTCATAATAGTCGAAAACAGTCCAACTTCCGGGGTCACCGCTGTCGGACCAAAGTATTGTAGCTCCACCGTTACCGTCAAGGTTTTTCATAGTGCCGATAAATATTCTTCCGTCAGCTGAAACCTCAATGTCGGCAGGTGCATAGGGAACATCCTCACCTGCAATATCGGGAAGTACCTGCTCCCAGGTTTCGCCGCCGTCATCCGACCTGTAAAGACCGTCGGAAGGTTCACTTACCTGATTAATGCCGTGATATGTGCCCGACACGACACCGGCATATATATAACCACCATTATCATCTACAACAATATCCGAAACATATTTAAAATTAGTCGTCGAAGGAATCACTTCCCAGGTTTCTCCTCCATCCGTTGACTTCCAAATGCCGTATCCGACACCCGATGATTCCCTGTAAATTATTCTTGCAGTTTGATATTCACCGGTTCCCACATAAAATGTTTCAGGTTCGTCAGGGTCATAAGCAATACAGCTTGTTGCAAGTCCCGGCCAGAAATCATCAACCTGCTGCCAGTTGGTGTTGCCTGAAATATCATTATTATACCAAAGACCACCCGTAACCGAACAAGCCCATACTTTATTCTCTTCATTGGGATCCCACATAATGCCTCTCGTACGCCCTCCCATATTTGAGTTTGTTTCGGTCCAGTCAATAACATTACCCGATTTCAATACCTGCTTTTTGTCAAGTGCTGTTACCAGCTTCGTTGCATCGGTCAATCTTTCGGTCGGGACTCTTTTAAGTTCCGGATCGAAAGTCATAAACCAGTTTTGCATTGCAGCAAGCTCGGGATTTTCAGGATTATCCCTCTTCTTTTTATTTGTATTGATAAGTTTTTCGGTGCGTTCATACTCCTGTGCAAGAAAACGGTCGTATTCGGCTCTCTTATTGATATTAAGCGAGTTAAGAAAAGAAAGACCCGTTAATAAAACTGCCGAAATAATCAAAATTACGGAAATTGTAGTTTTTTTATTCATATATTGGATGTTTCGCTATTTATATTTCATCTCTTTAGACAGTTTACAAAAGTAATAAGTTGTTTGGAGTTATTGTAAATTCGTTAAGAATTAATTTAAACAATATATTTCTGTCTTAACCAGGCATAAGATACTTTTCGTGGCGTTAAACTTCCGATACTAACATCAGCCATATTTCTTGTTACTTCCTGTAATAAAGGTAACGATAATAACAATCCTTAACCGATAGCACTTTTTATTGTTTTTCCTTCATTTTTAAACATTTTACCGATGTTTTCCGTTTTCCGTAAAATCGTTATTTTATTTTTTTTTACAATTGTGTATAATTTTATTTCAATATTTCAGTATTTATTTGTAAAATTGCACCCGTTTTCAAAATGAATGATTAAATAATTAAATTATTATAAAACAGAACGATAACATCAGGATGCGAAGTTCAATATTTTTAACAATTCTTTTTACACTGGCATTTCTTGTATCATTTGGTAATGATGAGACCAAACTTCATGAAGATGAGGAGATTGTAGCTGAAGGAGAATTGAACACGGGAAAGATGATAATCGAGCATATAATCGATCATCACGACTGGCATATTATGGATATTGGTCACACACCGGTCACCATTCCGTTACCGGTAATATTGATTGATAACGGCAAGTTCGTTGTTTTTATGTCGAGTAAGTTCGAGCACGGTCATGCCACATATAAAGGATATAAGCTGGAAACGGAAGGACCAAACAAGGGCAAGATAGTAAACACCGAAACCGGTGAAATACCTCTTGACATTTCCATTACAAAGAATGTAATGGCACTTTTTATCAGCATTTTCATTTTATTATGGGTTTTCATTTCCATTGCAAACCGTTATAAAAAGAATCCGAACACTGCACCAAAGGGAATGCAATCGTTATTTGAGCCTTTAATCATTTTTGTCAGAGACGATATTGCCAAAAGTTCCATCGGAGAGAAGAAGTATGAGAGATATATGCCGTATCTGCTTACAATTTTCTTTTTTATATTTTTCAACAACCTGTTCGGACTGATACCGTTTTTCCCGTTTGGAGCTAACCTGACGGGGAATCTCGCTATCACCGGAGTAATGGCTGTTTTTACATTTATTATTACAACAGTTGTGGGCAATAAAAACTATTGGGTACATATTATTAATACCCCGGGAGTTCCCTGGTGGCTAAAAATTCCGGTTCCATTGATGCCCATAGTTGAAATAATGGGTATTTTTACAAAACCTTTCGTACTGATGGTTCGTCTCTTTGCCAATATGTCGGCAGGACACATTATAGTTCTTGGTTTTATAGGTCTGATATTTATTTTCGGAAAGATTAACGTAGGACTTGGATATGGAGTTTCCGTCGTGTCTGTAGGATTTTCAGTTTTTATGATCATTCTCGACCTGCTGGTTTCATTTATTCAGGCCTATGTATTTACCTTGTTGTCTGCCCTCTATTTCGGAATGGCAACAGAGGAACATCATTAAATTTGAAACGGAAAGGTAGAGACACACGGACGTGTGTCTTAAAAAAAAGAGACACGGAAGTGCGTCTCACAATAAAAAAAATTAAAATAATTAAAAAATAGAAATTAAATTTCATTATTCATTTAAACAATTATTATTATGACACTTTTAGCGATTTTATTACAAGCTGCAGAAGTTGTTACAATGGGAGCCGGGTTTGCGAAATTAGGAGCAGGCATTGGAGCCGGAGTAGCAGCAATCGGTGCCGGTATCGGCATCGGACAAATCGGTAAAGGCGCTGTTGAGTCAATTGCCCGTCAGCCTGAGGCTGTAGGTGATATACGTTCAAACATGATCGTATCGGCTGCTCTTATCGAAGGTGTTGCGTTTTTTGCTATTGTTGTTTGTTTGTTAATACTTTTTTTGTAAGAGCATACAAACGGTTATCCGTATATTCCGGCGGTTGGCCGGAATATACGGATTTTAAAAAATGAAAATATTGATTATTAAATAAATATATTTTAAAATGGAATTAATACAACCCGGTATAGGATTGATTTTTTGGATGACATTGTCATTCCTTATTGTTATTTTTATCCTTAAGAAATTTGCCTGGAAGCCTATTCTCAACGGACTTAAAGAGAGAGAAAAGTCAATTGATGAAGCATTGAATGCTGCTGAAAAGGCTCGTGAGGAAATGAAAAATCTTAAGGCTGACAACGAGAAACTGCTTCAGGAAGCCAAAGAAGAGCGGGATAATATTCTGAAGGATGCCCGGAAGATGAAAGACAGCATTATCCTTGAGGCTAAAGAAAAAGCACAGGTAGAAGCCAACAGAATTGTTGAGGGAGCACTCGTAACAATAGAAAATGAAAAAAGTGCTGCCGTTCACGATCTTAAAAACCAGATTGCAACCCTTTCTATTGAAATTGCCGAAAAAATCCTGAAAGAGGAATTAAAAGCAAAAGGCAAGCAGAAAGAACTTATTGACAAACTGGTAAGTGAAATAAAGTTTAATTAGTCATCCTTACATTTAAAATATGAAAGGAAAAATTTTAGCATCGAGATACGCAAAAGCAGTTTTTGAACTTGCTCTTGAGAAGAAAATTCTCAATGAGATAAATAATGATATGATACTCATTGACAGCGTTGTAAAACAAAGTAAAGAACTGATTCACCTTTTGCGTAATCCGGTACTTAAGCCGAAGAAAAAGAAAGCTATCCTTAAGGCAATATTTGAAAATAAAGTACAGAATGTTACATTAAAATTCCTGTACATACTTACCGACAACGGACGTGAAGCATATATCAGTGATGTGGCGGAGGAGTTCCAGGAGCTTTATAACGAATATAATAATATCATAACAGCCAACCTTACTACTGCGGTTAAAGTTGAAAAGGATGTAATGAAAAGGATAGTTGATTTGATAGAAAAAGAGACAAAAGCTACGGTAAAACTGAAGGAAGTTGTTGATGAAAATATTATCGGCGGCTTTGTGCTTGATTATGATGACTTTGAATATGATGCAAGTATCAGGCATAAAATCAAAAAGTTAAAAAAGGAATTTGATTCTAATTTATATATTAAAGGATTTTAATTTAGAAAAAAACAGATAAAAATGGCAGAAATAAAACCAGCTGAAGTATCCGCGATACTAAGACAACAGTTATCGGGTTTTGCAGATGAAACCCAACTTGAAGAGGTAGGTACCGTATTGCAAATAGGAGATGGTATAGCACGAATCTACGGATTAACAAATGCTCAGGCCGGTGAGTTGGTAGAGTTTGAGAAAACCGGACTTATGGCAATCGTGATGAACCTTGAGGAAGACAACGTCGGTGTTGTTCTTCTCGGTGATGCAACAGGTATTATGGAAGGTGACAAAGCCAGACGTACCAATGAAATTGCATCTATCGGTGTAAGTGAAAAGATGCTCGGAAGAGTTATTAATACTCTCGGTGAACCCATTGACGGGAAAGGTCCCATAGAAGGTGAAAAAATTCTTTGCCCTCTGGAAAGAAAAGCACCCGGCGTTATCTACCGCCAGCCTGTTAACGAACCGCTTCAAACGGGTATCAAAGCCATTGACGCTATGATCCCCATCGGCAGAGGACAGCGTGAACTTATTATCGGAGACCGCCAAACCGGAAAAACAGCTATTGCCATTGATACGATCATCAATCAGAAACAGTATTACGATAAAGGGGAGCCTGTATTTTGTATTTATGTTGCCGTAGGTCAAAAAGGTTCTTCAATTGCAAACATACAAAAAACACTTGAGGATGCAGGTGCAATGGATTACACAATCATTGTTTCGGCTACGGCTTCCGACCCTGCTGCCATGCAGTTTTATGCTCCTTTTGCCGGTGCTGCCATCGGTGAATATTTCAGAGATACGGGACGGCCTGCACTGATTATTTATGATGACCTGTCAAAACAGGCTGTTGCTTATCGTGAGGTTTCGCTGCTGCTGCGTCGTCCGCCGGGACGTGAAGCATACCCGGGAGACGTTTTCTACCTGCACTCCAGACTACTTGAGCGCGCAGCTAAAATCATTGACTCCGATGATATAGCAAAAAATATGAATGATCTGCCTGAATCTATCAAGCCCATAGTTAAAGGCGGCGGTTCGCTGACGGCACTTCCTATTATCGAAACTCAGGCGGGTGACGTTTCCGCTTACATTCCCACTAACGTCATCTCCATTACGGACGGACAAATATTCCTTGAGACAAACCTGTTCAACGCGGGTGTCAGACCTGCTATTAATGTCGGTATTTCCGTATCAAGGGTTGGTGGTAATGCACAGATCAAGGCGATGAAAAAAATTGCAGGAACCCTTAAGCTCGACCAGGCTCAGTTTCGTGAACTGGAAGCATTTTCAAAATTCGGTTCCGACCTGGATGCTTCTACTTTGGCAGTTCTGGATAAGGGAAAAAGAAATGTTGAGATACTGAAACAACCTCAGTACGCACCTGTACCTGTAGAAAAGCAAATCGCTATAATTTACTGTGGAACAAAAGGTTTGCTTATGGATATTCCTGTTGACAGAGTCAGGTTGTTTGAAGAGGAGTATCTGAGTTTCCTCGATACGAAACACAGGGACGTTCTTGATACATTGCGTCAGGGAGTCTTAAACGACGAGGTTTTAAAAACTCTTGAAGATGTTGCTAAAGAATTGAGTAAAAAATATACAAAATAATTTGCTGCAAGCACTATTTAATAATTCAAAAACAGATAGATGGCCAGTTTAAAGGAAGTAAGGACACGAATAGCATCTGTTAAGTCAACTCAACAGATTACAAGTGCTATGAAAATGGTAGCTGCATCCAAATTGCGGAAAGCGCAAAATGCTATTATTCAGATGCGTCCTTATGCTGCCAAGCTGCAGGAACTCTTGCGCGATATCAGTGCAAGTCTTGACAGTTCTGACGATAACAGCGTTTTTTCCAGTCAGAGAATACCCGATAAAGTACTTCTTATCCCGATTACATCAAACAGAGGTCTTTGTGGAGCTTTCAATGCCAATATCATCAAAGCAACAAATGTTTTGATTGATGAAAAGTATGCCGAACAACACAAAGCAGGTAACCTTAGCTTGATCACAATCGGACGAAAAGCCTCGGAGTTTTACGGAAAACGCAAATTTAATGTTCTTAGCGTTGAGGATGATATATTTGGAAATCTTTCATTTAATAATGTTGCAGAGATTGCAAACAGGGTTATGGAAATGTTTGCAAATGGTGAGATTGACAGGGTAGAGCTCATCTATAACCAGTTTAAAAATGCGGCAACTCAGATATTGGTTACCGAGCAATTTTTGCCCATCGAACCGATTGAACAGGAAAATGGTGACGGAAAGCACGAGAACATTGATTACATTTTCGAGCCTAACGAGCAAGAGATTGTCGTTGACCTTATTCCAAAATCGCTTAGGACGCAATTCTATAAGGCTATTCTTGATTCAAATGCATCCGAACACGGAGCCAGAATGACTGCAATGCATCAGGCTACCGATAATGCTACCGAACTTCTTAGAGAACTTAACCTTGTTTACAATAAGGCACGTCAGGCATCAATTACAAATGAAATACTTGAGATTGTCAGCGGAGCCGAGGCTTTGAAGGGATAGGATTTTGGGTAAACTACCCTTTAAACTGTTTATTAAATTCATTTTTAATAAAAGTTCAAAGTAAATTCTGTTGGAGACGCAATGCGATAGTTAATTATTGGGTGTAGGCGTTAATTTATTAATACAAACTCTCTGAAATTAAAAAATTTTACCAAAAAGCACCTTTATCCGTCCGTAATTATCTTTCATTGTAAGACCAATACCTTTTATTCGTTGGGCTTCATCAATAAATACATATATTTTTTCTTGCAAGTGTAATACTTTTGATGAATATATTCACTATAAGTTATGTTTTTACGTGAAGATACTCACCCGACGGGAAATGTAATGGGCCCGTTTTGTGAGTTTTTCCTTGTGTTTTCTTTGAGCCTTGGTGTCTTTGTGGCTAATTTCGGCTATTTTGCCACTAAGGCTCAAAGATACTAAGAACCGCAAAGGCATCAGGAAACAAATTTAAAAGGCAGGAAGTTAAGAGAATAATGTCAAAGTAGGGGAAAAACGGTACTAAAAATTCCGAACCCGCAAAACCGGTAAAAATTGATTCCACAATATAATAATGTATAAGCCGGCTACGGTAATAAAATCCCCCGTTTAGTTCAACATTCAGTACAACCTGTCCGGCTTTAGACGGATATTACATCTACGCTTTCACTTCGTCTCGCTCCGATTCCTATCGGAGATGACTATCGGAGACGCAATACGATACTTAATTGTTGGCTTGTCGTTGTTTTTGTTAGCCAATTATTATTTTTTATTGCCTCATCATTACTCGTTTTGCCTCAGCTTCCAGATCTCTATAAGGAGTACCTTCAACAGTTACTCCAACAAAGTCAATAGTTCCGTTATGAAACTTACTTGGAGTTGGATATAATTCACTTACGGCATCGCCACTATCATAGCCCACACATAAGCCATCTCCCGATAGAGTAAACTTGGCAGGTTGCGTTCTCATTGGTCCTTCTGCAACCACTTTACCATCAATATATAATTTGGTTTTACCAACAGATTCACCATTCTCTCCTGTTTTTTCTCTGATAAACTCCATACCTATACTATGTTTTCCTGGAGTTAGTTTTATTGAAGATTCAAAAACTTGCTCTGGTTTGATGCCTAAGAAATTATATACATAATATAATTTCTTGTTTTTAATGAATAAGGTATGACCTCCAAAACGAGAACCGTGTGCAAATACAACTCCTGAAGCTTTATCAGTAATATCTACATTCGCTAACATTTTATATGAACGACCTCTAACATTTACAGCATTACCCTCCGGTACCGGTGCTGCAAATGGATAATAAATATACCTGTCTCTAGATGGTTCTGCAGAAGGCCTTTCAATCCCAATAATTTCAGCAGCACTTCTATCGTCTAAAGGAAGTACATTGTTTTTTTCTGCTTCTACAAACCAAGCGTCAATTAATTCTTGTAATTTTTCCGGATTTTCTTTTGCTAAATCTTTTGATTCAGATCTATCCACATCAACGTGGTATAACTCCCAATCATCTTTATCAAAATGTCCTTTGCCTGAAAGAGGTGCATGAATCGCTGCTGCTTTCCACCCATCTTTCCATATTCCTCTTGAACCTAACATAGCATAATATTGTACATGTTTTCGTGTAGGGTCGTTTGGCTTAGCATCGAAAGTATAAGCCATTGAAACTCCTGATAATGGCACTTGTTTTACACCATGATATACTTCCGGCATTTCCAAACCAATTGCTTCAAGTAATGTAGGCACAATATCTACCGAGTGGTGGTACTGATTACGAATCTCTCCTTTGGCCTTTATTCCTTTTGGCCAAGAAATAACCAATGGATCATTTGTTCCACCTGCATATTGAGAATATCTTTTAAACATTTTAAAAGGAGCTGAAAAAGCGTATGCCCAACCTGTTGGGAAATGCTCATAAGTATCAGGACCACCTAATTTATCAAGATATTTCATGTTTTCTGATAGCTCATCAGGATACCCATTAAAAAATTTATTCTCATTTACAGAGCCATTAGGACTACCTTCTCCGGAAGCTCCATTATCAGCCGCATACAACACAATAGTGTTTTCCAGTTGACCACTCTCCTCCAAATAATCTATAACTCTACCAACTTGTGCATCGGTATATTCTGAAAATCCTGCATAAACTTCTGCCATTCGAGAAAACAATTTTTTCTCATCATCATTCAATGAATCCCAAGGGCGAACCATATCAATAGCCTCTGCTGCATCAGCACGCATTGGATTCATAGGTGTAATTTTTGTTCCCTCCGGCAATATTCCTTTTTTAATCATACGTTTGGTAACCCACTCTCTGTATGCTTCATACCCTGCATCAAACTTACCTTTATATTTAGCAATATACTCTTCAGGTGCTTGGTGAGGTGCATGGTTAGCTCCCGGATTATACCACATATACCAAGGTTTTGAAGGGTTTGTGGCTTGTTGATCACGCAACATTTCAAGAGCATGATCTGCGAGGTCTTTAGATAAATGATAACCTTCTAGTGGTGTTGCAGGAGCTTCAATAAAATGATTATCTTCAATTAAATCGGGATACCATTGGTTGGTTTCTCCACCAATAAATCCGTAGAATCTATCCCATCCCATTTGAAGTGGCCATTGTTTTTTACTACCCCCTGATGCTACATCCTGCTCAGGTACATTATGGTTTTTTCCAATCCAAAAAGTACTATAACCATTGTCTTGTAATATTTTAGAAAGTGGAGTAACTTCAGCACCCATTCTACCATTTGACCCGGGGAAACCATCGGCAGTTTCTGTAATAGAAGCCATACCATTTAAATGGTGATTTCTTCCTGTTTGAATTGTTGAACGAGTAGGCGAACACAAAGCTGTTGTGTGCCATTGTGTATAGGTTAATCCATTGGCAGCCAGCTTATCCATAGTTGGCATATTAATGGCTCCACCATAAGGAGACCAAGCCCCTAATCCAGTATCATCATAAAGAATAAAAAGGATATTTGGTGCATCTTTCGGTGCTTTTTTTGGCGTATAAGCACTCCAGTCTGATTTAGAATCTCGTATATCGAGTGCAATTTTACCTTTAAATTTTGAAGCAGAAGTAATATCTGCTTGATCTGATTTCTTTACACCCGATTGTTGTGCACAACCCGAGAATAAAGAAACGGCTAGTCCTACAACAAGGACTGTTAGAAATAATCTGAATTTACTTTTTGTCATTTATTTATTAGTTTAGTAAAAAAAAAACTTGCGGCAAAAGTACTATCTGGAATTATTCTAAAAAACATCATTTGATATGTTTTTGTTTTTTCTTGATGCGATGAATTGTGAGGGGAGTGATGCCTAAGAAACTGGTAATACAAATGCTAATGATTTTAATAGCAATTTAATTTTTTAAATTTTTAAAAAGATTTATGGTTAATAAATAGTTTTATTCTTTTAAAATGCTCTTACAGCTCTTACATGATTAGACTTATCTACCAAATTGGTGAGTTGGCTACCGCCAGACCCCATGTTTTGAACCCAAGCAGTATTAATACCTGAACCAGAAGATGTCCAGTAGTTTGTACTTTGAAGTAATTCCCCACCATTAGCAGTTGATGAAGAGTTAATAATATCTAAACTCTCATGCATTTTATCTAACTCGTCTTTACTTGGTAGAAACCAATCTTCATATTCATTTAATACTAGATCGTCACAAATAGCAGCGGCAATATCACTAGAAGTACAAACACTAATTATATCTAATGTGTTTTGAGCTCCAGTTCCTATTGATAATTCATCAGCGCCAGTAACAACTGTAGGTAGACATCCCCATTCAGACCCATAACTTTGATCAGAAACAGCACAAACAAGCCCGTGTTCACCAGAGCTGTCAAGGTAAAAAATCACACCTCCTTTGTGGAAATCGCCAATAGCTAAGGTTGGAAGAGGAGGTTCTTTTTCTTCTTTATCACAAGATTGAAATAAAAATGGCGTACTAAGTATTAAGGTAAATAAGAATAATTTCTTCATAAAAGATTTCATTAAAAGTTTGCGCAAAGGTATGTTTACGCCTTTGCAATAAAAACATCATTTGATAACTTTCTGTTTTTTCTTTATTCTATGGATGGTTAATGGGGTAATTCCCAAAAAACTAGCAATATGTTTATCGAAAGCATTTTCTATTAATGTTGGATTCCATTTTATTAGGTCTAAGTATCGCTCTTCAGATGTCATTGCCACAAAGCTATGTAAACGGTATGAAAGTGTGAGGATAATTTCTTTTAAAAAACCTACATAAAAGCGCATTAATTCGGGATTATCATAGCCTAACTCTTCCAATTTACTTATATCAAATTTTAAATAATGAATCTCGCCAATCGATTCAATACTTAGGCGTTGTATTTCATTACCAAAAACATTAGCATCGCCAATTAAACGCCCTTTGGCTCGAATAAAATGAGTTATATCGTTTCCTTCTATATCAATAAGAAATGCACGGGCTACTCCTTTTAAAATTAATATTACATTTTTGTCGGTTTTTTCAGATTTTAGAATTATTTCTTTATTTTTTGCTGAGTAATATTCAGTAATTGACAAAAATATATCAACTTCTTTTTCCTTCAAATTAGGGAAAAAGCTAATGATTAATTCTTTTATTTCAGATTTTGACAACCTCATTTATTGTTTTTTTCAATGCACGCCAACGGTTTGAATATGCTGCGTGCCGCATTTTGAAACGATTATTTTTCAGGTTACTACAATGTTTATTTTGTGTATTAACTTTCATAATTACAACTAATTGCGGTATGCAGTATATTTTTTGTTGAACTAAACTCCGGCAAACCTACGTAGCTTTTTTTGCTGTTTGCCGGGGTTTAAAGTTCAACAACGGGTATTCAAACCACAAGCAATGATTATCTTGCCCGGTTTATTAATCCTCAAAATTTTTATTATGAGCAAAAGTACAATTTATTAGCAAGCCTGCAAAGAAATTTCGGGTTTAAAAAGATGAGCGAAGAATTTCAGAACAACTGACCCGATTGAAAATGAGATACGCCCGTTTTGTGAGTTTTTCCTTGTGTTTTCTTTGAGCCTTCGTCTCTTTGTGGCTAATTTTCGGCTATTTTGCCACTAAGGCTCAAAGATACTAAGAACCGCAAAGGCATCAGGCATCAATGCAATTATCAGATATCCAATTATTTATAAAATTAATATATTTATTGAGAAACTTCAGAACCTTATTACGGTAATGTGAAAATTTTATGGGGCAGTAAATTTGAAATTGATTCCACAATATAATAATTATTATCAAATCTTCATTTCTTTCGGTATAAAAACATCATACAGTCAATAATTCATCCCGACATCGCTTTGCTTACCGGGAGATTGCTTCTACGGTTTCACCTTAGTTTCGCTCCGAGGCCTATAGAGAAAACTATTGGAGACGCAACACTATGCTTAATTGTTATATACCGCTTTTATTTTCTATCCATGAATTAATACTTTCAAATATTGTTTTTTGCCAAGCCTTCACGTCTTTTTCAACTCCAATTGAGATAACGCTACATTCCTCATCGCTTAAATGCTTTGAATCGTGAGACCTATGGTCATAATATTGCCCGGATTGGTTTTTGTTTTCTGTGCCAGGATACACTAGAGCTACTTTCTTTGCTCCATAGTACTTAAGATACACAAACATTTGTCTTAAATCTTCAGGCGAAGGATTATATCCATTTAAGTTTTTCCATTTGGTATCTAATACCACACAATCTTTGGTTCCTTTATCTAGAACAATATCCGGTTTTATCCTGCTACAGTAGCCGGATATCGGTTTCCAAAAATTCTTGATGTTTTGAGCAGCAATACTAGTGGTTCTCGCTTTATGTTTTCGCAAACTCACATATACAAATTGCTCCCACAGCACATTCATATCAAACATCAATGCCAAGACATTATTAGTTCCTCGATTTACATCCGGGTGATAATTAAGAAGAATTAGCTTTGCTATTTCTAGTGCATTTCTGTAAGGTTCCGTTTTACGGTCAAATACTATTTTTTCAAAAACTGATTCAAAGACTTTTATATCATACAACTCAGGGAAGTCGAGTAATAAAGTTCCCAATCTGCTATTCAATTGCACATTAGTATTGATATAGGTTAACAACTTCAAAGCTTTGTAAAGAATAGCATGAATATCATGCTCTTTATCGTATGTGGTATATTTTACATAAAATCTTTCCTGATGAACCATGTTTTGACTAATATGTTTAGCAAACTGGATACTCCCTTTTAAGGTTGTTCTATTTCCATCTGTTTTTCGGTATTTTTTCACTAACCCTCTATGCATCAAATACTCAACCTCTTTGATAAAAAGTTCAAAGTAAAGATCAAGGATAGAATTAGAGCGTAATCTCAGATTACTATTACTAGGAGCATGAATATCCAATATACCTACAACATGCAGCATGGAAATAAGAACGTTTCTCCATCTGTCCGTATCATTCGATTTATCAGCTTTCGGTAGCACTTCAATAACTATTTTGCCTATTTGAATAACGCCAACGTATTCATTGAATCGTACACCATGATGTATCAATGAGTAATACGGAACACCGTTTTCTCCAAAAAATAATTGCAAGGCTTCTAATTGACCAGGAGTAAGACGTTGATCACCTCGGTCTGTACGAAGGCTCTGGTGCTCAAATACGGTTATATGTTTTTGCTCTCTACTCAATTAGCTGTTCTTTCGTTGAAGTTCATTCAATGCCTCTACAAATTGTTCATCATTCATTTCTTGACTGTTTCTAAAATGATAAACTTTTCTTTCGACAAATGGACTACTATCATAATCTTCAAATGGAGCGAAGAAATCTTCTTCTACCTGATTGTCTGTGATGTCAAAGAATTTTGATCCGACAACCAATCCGATTTTACCATAATCGCCAAAGAAGTATTCTTGTAACAAGGGAATTATTTTATTTTGGAAAACTGATTTCAGATCCTCTAACCCTTCAATAGATAAGAAGTAGCTGTGACCAATCATATGGTCTTTGTCTAATAACTTCTCGATTCTTTTGTTAATAGTTTCTAATAGAGCTGAAAGATCAATGCCATTTACAATACCATTTTCCGCTTTGCCCTCTGTTTTAATTAAGTCCGGGTTTGGAGCCATTTCAATAAAACTGAACCTTCTTCTTAGTGCTGTATCTAAAGCTTCAACACTTCGGTCTGCAGTATTCATTGTTCCGATAATATGAACATTTGGAGGCACTCCAAACCAATCTTTACTATATGGCAATTGTACCTGAATCGCTTCCGGATTTCCCAATCGTTTGTCTTCTTCAATCAGGGTGATTAATTCTCCAAATATCTGCGATACATTCCCCCTGTTTATTTCATCAATGATAAGCACATAAGGCTCTCCAGTCTTTCCTTTGTAATCTTCCTTTTTCAAAAACCTGACTACTTGCATTTTATCGGCCCAAGAGTATTTTCTAACCTCGTTTGGGGGTTCTGTAGATACAGGATTGTTATTCCTAATAGCGTTTAGCACAGACCAGTTTGCCGTGGAATTACTTCCTCCTATTATTGACCTGAATTGTTGGTCTATATTATTTATGTCCGCTAAGTCCGGAAATGCAGCATTTAGCTTTGAAAGTCTCTGTTTAGATACAGGGTAAGTATTGTCTTTACCTGGATGTTTAATGATGATATTACCTTGCTGAGAAATACCATCCACAACTATTTTGCCACCATTTTTAGTAGCCAACTCAATTGTTTCTTCTGAGGCTAATTTTTCTTCAATCTCCTGAACAAATTTGTCATAGGCTAATGAGAAATCAAGTATATTTTCAGTAGAAACCGATTCTTCCTTTTTGGCTAATGAAAAAGAGGCTTCAATACATAGCTTTCTAAAAATTCCTTCTTCTACACGATAAATCACCGGATCACCTTCTTTGTCGGGTTCAATAGGCTTAATTCCCTCCACAAAATCTTCATAGGTCATACTTTGATGGAATGTTGTGAAAATTATTCTACCTTCATCTACCTTTTGCTCAAAACGAGCTTTGATATCCGATCGACTTAACCCGGTTAAATCTTCACCACAAAGCTCTAACGCTTTATTGATTGTGTTGAATGTTTTTCCGGTCCCAGGAGGGCCGAAAAGAATCTGATTGAGTTCATTAGCCATTTTTTGTTCTTTTTTATATTCCTTTAGCAGATTATCTATTTGAAAAATAACATCTGGCTGTGAAAGTTTATAAACCGTAGTTCTTAATCCTTCAGAGTTTATAAGCGGCGGAGATATTAACTTCCATTGTACAGGTTTGTAATGAGAGTAAGTTTGTGAAGAATCGTAGCCATAATCCCCAATTACCTCACCAATACCTAATATTTCAGAGCCATCTTGTGCAAGAATGACATCTCCCTCTTGGATGTTATGGTAAAAATTAAATATCTCGCCTGCCTTACGGCTTCCTACTCTTTTATCATCCGAATAATATCCTTGATTATTGAGTAGTTGCATCACATCCTTCTTGTTTTGAACATCTTGTTCGCTTAAATCACCTATTTCAGACCAACCAATCGAAATGTATTGATTGGCAAGCATACTATCCCAAAAATTGGATTTTCCTTCACTTGTGCCAACACGCCAGTAGTTTCTTCCTAAACCTTTTTGTTGATCCAAAGTAGAGTAAAGTATATCCTGAGCATAAATTTTGTGATTCAAGTCCTCGTAGCAATTATCAGTAAGCAACTTTTTTTTAAGGTCTAAGAGTTCAGAATCCTCTAAGATGTAGTTCTCAATAAACTCATCGAGAAGGGATAAATAATGTACCAGTTTCTTGCCCTTCTTTTCAGGTTTTATACCAATGAGTTTACAATACTTTTGGTAGAAAGAATCCTTATAAAACGCATATTTTGATGAATCGTGAAATGCTAAGTATGTAGCTATTGTGCGTTCATCCTGATGATGCGAATAAGTAGTGTTAGGATCTATATCTCGATAAATCTTTAGCGTTTGTTCATCGAAATAAGAAATACGCTCTGTCAGTTCTATATCCTCGTTGAATAAGTGTTTAAATGAGTCACGGAGTTCTTCCGGTCTTTCTTTTACGATATGATGAATAACTGATATACCTACCGGATAAATAAGATTACCAAAGTTGATGCTAGTAAGTTCCTGTGTGAAATCTGATGCATTAGTGTTTGGTCTTCCATTAAAGGTTTTGACTAATCTCCATTTGTAAAGTTCGCCCTTCAACTGCGATTTTCGAGCATGCTCTTTATACCGCTCAATCAAATCTAAAACAGGATCACCTTCCAACTTATCTATTACTTTAAAATCAAATTGTTTCAGCCATTTATTTGTAGCTTCTCCTCCTCCGTAATTCCAAATAAACTCGCCATTCATTTCGTAGTGAGCATATCGCATTATCTCTTTAGGAGGGTAATTTTCTCCATTTATTACCACGTCCCATCTTGTTGATGGTTTTAATTCGGGATGTTCTCGTTGAATCCTCTCAACACCCCGAAGTATGTGATCTTTTGTTATTTTTTTTGGTTCAAATGACATCTTTTCCTGCTGATTATAATGATATACGATGTATAAATCGTCTCCCCACAAAAATGCAAAGGTAGGGAAAAAATCAGAGGTATGAAATTGAATGACAGTTTAAAAAATTGTTAAATTTACTTGTTCTTAATTTTTTTTATACTTTTGTTTTCCCTTATAAAGATAATAAAAATCGTAAATTCAGGTATTATGATAGCAAAAAAAGTTGAAAAGGCACTTATTAATCAGATACAGCTTGAGGAACAATCCTCAAGGATTTATATGGCAATGGCTTCCTGGTGTGAGGTAAACGGATTTCCCGGTGCTGCCAGATTTCTTTACACTCACTCGGATGAGGAGAGATTGCATATGACCAAACTCATCAAATATGTAAATGACAAAGGTGGCTATGCCGTCTTGCAAAGCCTTGATATGCCCGATGATAAGTTCGAAAATCTCCTTGATGTCTTTGAAAAGATTTTAAAACATGAGGAGTTTATCACCGAATCAATCAATAAACTTTACGAGATAGCTTTTAAGGAGAGGGATTATACCACAAGTCAATTCCTGCAATGGTATATCGAAGAGCAGATTGAGGAGGAGAGTATGTTTAAAGGTATCCTCGACAAATTCCGTCTTGCCGGAAATCAGACAGGTGGTCTTTTCCATCTGGATAAGGAACTGGATGCACTTTCAGTGCCTACTCCTGCTGCCGACGGGAATAATTAGTATTTCACAGTAAAATAAAAAATACCCCGAACATAATTGTTACGGGGCATTTTTATTTCGGGATTTTCGTATTTCCTAAATTTCCTCTGTTTCAACAATTTTTGCCAAAAGATCGGCATAAGGCATAAACAGATAATCTTTGCCTTCAAATTTCATCTCTGTACCTGAAAACTTCTTATAGAGAACAACATCGCCCACGGCAACTGCGGGATTTTCGATGTTTCCCAAAGCAACAACTTTACCCATTTGCGGTTTCTCTTTAACTGTGTCGGGAATAATAATTCCACCCGCAGTTTTTGTTTCCATAAACTCCTCCGATAATTCGAGAAGGACATTTTCGTTTAACGGTTGTAATTCTTTCATCTTTATTAATTTTAAATGTTTATATTTTATTCCTTTTTAACTCTTTTTCCGGGCTTCCACGTCCGGAATTTTAATTTATTCATTCTGTCAAAACCTGTAAGGCTGAGTACCACGGACAGGCCGAGGCCATAAACCTTACATCTATCCACCTTGTATTCCCAATAAATTATTTATTTTCACTTTATCAAATCCGACAATGATCTGACCGTTGATATCGGTCTGAGGCACACCCATTTGTCCGCTTTTACGTTGCATCTCCTGAGCCGCTTTCTGATCCTTCGACACATCTATGTCCGTAAAACGAATACCGTTTTTCTTAAGATGAGTCTTCAGAGTGTTGCACCACGAGCAGGTCGGTGTTGAATAGACCGTTACACGCTTTTGAGGTTTGTCATCACTTGCCGCTTTAGCTGCATAAACGGCATTTTCAAAGTAAGATTTGTAAAAACCGGGATCATGACAACCTTTAAGCACATTCACAAACTCTCCCTTTTCAAACTCAATAAGTGTCGGTACGGAAGTAACGTTGTAGTTGGGATGAATATCCCTGACACTGGTGACATCTGCTGCCAAAACTTCGATATTATCATCTGTCATATTTACTGATGATATGTTTTTCAAGGAACATTCGCTCTGCTCCGAACCTTTTTTGTACAGCAGCAGGTATGCCCTCTCCTTGCCCTTTATGTTGTTTAATAATTCGTTATGTGAAGCAATTTCTCTCATTCTCATTTCTATTTTAATTTTGGTTCAATCCCTTTACAATTAATATGCCATTAAGACTTACCTCCTTCTGGCGTAAATACTTGAATCGTTTACTGTCAATTTGACAACCGGCAAAATAATAAAAATCATTGTTTGATATTTGTAAGGTGATTATTTTAATTATTTTTGCCAACTATAATGAAGTTTAAAGACAACCTTAACATAATATCCAAACTTACAGCGGGACGGCTTTGGAATCTGATATTGATTTATTCGAGCTATCTGGTAAGCAGATTCACCAAAAGGCCTGTTCACCGGGGTATGCCTTTCAGCATCTCCGTTGAACCCACTACATCCTGCAACCTTCGTTGCCCCGAATGTCCTTCGGGATTAAGGCAGTTTTCAAGAAATACCGGAATGCTGTCGTTTGAGTTGTACAAAACAATTGTTGACCAACTTGGCAACCACCTGATGTATATGATTCTCTACTTTCAGGGTGAACCATATCTGAATCCCGCTTTTTTCGATTTTGTAAAATATGCAGGGAAAAAGAAAATTTACACTGCCACTTCGACAAATGCTCACTTCCTCACTGATGAAAATTGTCGTAAGACCGTGGAATCAGGGCTTGACAAACTGATTATTTCGCTTGACGGAATCGGGCAGGAAGCATATTCGGCTTACAGGATAGGAGGCAAATATGATACGGTGGTGAAAGGAATCGGGAATATGGTAAAGTGGAAGAAAAAGCTGAAATCAAAAACTCCGCATGTTGTGGTTCAGTTTCTCGTTCTCAAAACCAATGAGCATCAGATGGATGACATCAGAAAATTATGCGATGACCTCGGTGTTGATGAATTACAATTCAAGACGGCTCAGATTAATGATTATGAAAAAGGCAGTCCGCTAATACCGTCCATAGATAAGTATTCGCGCTACCGGCAGTTGCCCGACGGCACCTGGCAGTTTAAAAATAAACTGCCGAACCGCTGTTTCAGAATGTGGAGCGGATGTGTAATCACCTGGGACGGGCTGGTAGTGCCCTGTTGTTTCGACAAAGATGCCAAATACCGTCTCGGTGACCTGAAAAAACAATCTTTCGCCGAAATATGGAAAAGTAAAAAGTATGAAAATTTCAGGAGAAAAATTCACACCGACAGAAAGGGAATAGATATTTGCAGAAATTGTTCGGAAGGAATGAAATTGTAATCCGTACCTGTCAAAAAGAGATATATTCTGTCATTCCGTTGATAATGAGGGATATCATGCCGATCAAAATGCCTCGGTAAATCCTACCGACAATGTTTTTGAGCCTTCCTCTCCGTATCCGAAATCAAAACGCAAATTTGCTTTATTTCTACTGTCAACCATAACCCTCAATCCAAAACCACCGGAATACCAAAGTCCGTTAAAGTGCATTGCGTTATATGCGGGAGCTACCCTTCCGGCTGCTGCAAACCCGACAACTCCGAATATTTTCCATACCGGCATCCTGTATTCAACCTGTGCATAAGCCATTACCTTATCCCTGATAGCACCGAGGTAATAACCCCGCATTGCATTGGACCCTCCGAGTTTTCCAAGGTCAAAAAAGGGTACGGCTCCGAAATTTCCTAACGTATATGCCTGAAATGCAATCACATGTTTTAACCAGGGATTGATAAAATATCTCATATCGAGTTCAAAGGTGTTATAGGCAAAATCGCTGCCCACAGGTTTACCGAAAAACTTAAAAGTTGATTCGAGATATACACCTTTTGAAGCATTCTGCTTTAAATCGCGTGTGTCGTAAGCCAAACCGAAACCGAAACCCGAAGTAACTCCACCCTGATAACCGGGATATTTATTTTCCAGTAAAAAACTTGTCGAGTCGGTCTCGATTTTCAGATAATTCACATACTCCTGAACGATTCCGACATAAAAATCCCGTGATTTAACAAAGCTGTACAGAAAGGTATTATAAAAAGCAAAACTGTTTGATGAAATACGCTCAATATTGTCGCGAGAAACTTCATTACCTACTCCGAGAATATATTCCGGAAATGTAATATAGTTCACGCCGCCTCTTAGCACTATTCTGTCTTCATTCAAATATAAAGTACTTCCCAAAACCACTTTAAACTGGCCTTCGGTGGATATGGATACCAGTTCGCTGAAACTTGATGCGGACGAAATGGTATCACCCTTCACCAATTGAACCATATTATATTTTACAAGTCCGAAAACGGTACCGGTTTCAGTAGAGTAAGTGACCATAGGAAAGGGGATAACTTTGAAAAGCGCCTCTGCTTTTTTGTTAAACTGGTCGAATTTTGAAATCTTTTTCGCAGTTGTATCCTTTTTTACTTGTGTAGTGTCCTGAGCCTTTATTATAAAGGGATTCTCCAAAATTATAATGAATGTCAAAAATACTTTTATTATAAATGATTTGGTGATTTTATTTTCTCCAATAAAAGTATAATTCATAATTCCTTCCGAATTCATATTCAATCATTTAGGATTCTTTAATAATGTTCTTAAGCAATATCTACGGCAAAGATAGTTTGTTTATCTTTGAGAAACAATTATTCGTTTAAATTTTCCCTTCCCGAGTTACACAAAACACGCCGCCGGCATCCATAGCGGCAACGCATCTGTTACAGTGATCGCAATCCGATTCCGTTACTTCTCCTTTTTTCATTTTGTTAACAAACTCGGGATCGCGAATTGTTGCCCTTCCAATCTGGATAAAACCGAAACCTTCGCTCAACAAATTTTCCATATCCGCCTTTGAAACGGCTCCTCCTATATAAATAACGGGTATGGAGACCGCATCTTTTGTTTTGCGGGCACCCTCAAGAAGAAACAGTTTGTCAAAGGGAACCTCCCGTACCATAAATCTGCCGAACAGAGCGAGCCCCGTTTTTGTAAAAAGATTCTTTTTATTCGATACCATTTCTTTTACGGGGACTTTACCGCGAAGCATATAAAAGGGTGTTTTGGAAGTAAAACCGCAACTTGGAATAATTGCATCGGCACCTGCTTTTTCAAAAAGTCGTGCTGACACAACTGCCTCTTTAATTTCCAGACCACCTTTCATTCCGTCATACTGATTCATTTTTACCAATACCGGAAAATCATTCCCGACATACTTTTTAATACGTTCAATCACTTCTGCCGGAAACCGCATTCTGTTTTCAACGGAACCACCGTATCTGTCATTTCGACGATTTGTAAATGGCGACATAAACTGACTCAGCAGGTATCCGTGTCCGGCGTGAACTTCAACAGCATCGAAACCCGCCTTTTTTGCCATCAGTGCCGCATTGCCAAAATCTTCTATTTTTTCTTCAATCTCTTTTCCGGTCATAGCTTTGCAAAACGAATTTCTGAAGAGATTGTATTTACGGGATGCACCTACAGGTGTTTTGCCTATAACCTTTTTACTTGCAAAATATCCGCAATGTCCGAGCTGAATTGAGGCTGCGGTGCCTTCGTTATGGACGGTTTCCGTCAACTTTTGCAAACCGGGGATTATCTCATCACGCATCCATAGTTCGTGGTCGAAAGCACGACCGTCGAAACTTACTGAGCAATAGGAAACAGTAGTCATAGCCACACCTCCAGCAGCAACGGCTCTGTGATGCTCAACAAGTTGTTCCGTGACCCTACCGCCCTGGCTCATCCCTTCAAAACAGCCAGATCTGATGATACGGTTTTTAAGTTGCAAGCCGGCTATTTTTCCGGAAAGGAAAATTTTCGATTCTTCACTATTCTTCAAAATACCGATTTTATGAAATGCAAATCTATGAAAAAAATTGCTCTCCGCATATTGAAATATCCACAAACAACAAAGGCAACCCGTTAAGGCTGCCTTTGCACAATTAAAGAAAAAGGAACTCAACTACCTAATCTTCACAAGTTTGCGGGTTATCACGCCACCATTCTCACTAAGAATATTAACGTAATAGACACCTTCTTGCAAATCAGCAGAATTAATTTTCAGCAATTGTCTTCCCGAGTTCAGGTGTTGAACACCGGTTGAAACTATCTGTCCCGTCTGATTATAAACCGATACGGTGACATCAACGGATTCCGTCAAAGTAAGTTCGAGGGACGCATCTCCGTAAACGGGATTCGGATATATTTCTCCGGCTTCGGTCAATCTCTCAAAGCCGGGGACTGCCGTCAGAACAACAATTGAAGAGGTAACAACGAAATCTATATCGGCACCCTGATTTTCGTCATCAATAACAACGGTAGCTATTTCAGAGTTTTTCCCGGGTATCTCGACTTTCAGTTTATATGTTCCGTATGCAAGGTCTGAGAAATCAAAGACACCATCCTCATTAGTAGTTTTGTAAGTCAATGCATTTTCGTTTTCATCCATCAGAAGTACCGAAACATTATTTGCAGGATTTCCTTTACCCTCACCGATTGTAACGGTTCCTCCGATATTTCCGTCTCCCGCGTTATATGAGCTTATAGGAATCAAATTTATATCGTAAGGATTGGCTGCGGCGCCGAGTTCGATTACAGTTGCATCAAACCAGAAAAGCGCATCACCGTAGTATGTCGGGAAGTAGTTCACAAATTCCGGTGATTGCGGCGTCAGAGAGGCAACAAGATAATACTCACCTTCGGGTACATTATCGAAGAAATAGGTTCCGGTTTGGGGTTCGGTCATAACGAAATCATACACGAAAGTACCGCTGCTATCCATACCGAAAAGCCCTACAAGCGCGTAATCGGCGGGTTCGCCCTGCACATAAACGGTTCCCATAAGTTGCTGCCCCATTTGTCCCGAAAGTTGAACATCCTGACAAGATATCGCAACACATGAATCGGTAACTGGATCATAGGAATATGTTGTAAGACAAACCGTGAATAAATCTCCGAGCGAAGGATCGAAAGTGTGCGTAACTTGCTGTCCTGTGGTAGTTGTCCCGTCACCGAAATCCCAAATATATTGACCGGCAGGTATCGGGAATGACTCCCCTGCAAAATCGAAGGTAAAATCACCTGACATTTCATACCAGAACATATTATCACAGTCGCCTCCGGAATTTCCACCTACCCATACTTCCTGCATTGAAATTGCACTGCAGGAATCGCCTGTTGCAGGATCATAGCCGTAGGTTGTAAGAGTAACAGTGAATAGGTCCCCGAGACTTGTGTCGAAAGTGTGTTCAACTTCCTGTCCGCTACCCGTTTCACCGTCACCGAAATCCCAAACATATTGGTCTGCTGCAACGGGATATGATTCTCCGTAAAATGAAAATGTAATATTGTCATAGGTATCGTACCAGAACCAGTTTTCGCAGTCGCCGGTTCCACCGCCGTTAAAGACCCAAACTTCCTGAGCGGAATTCGCAATACAGGTGTCACCAATAGAGTCATAGGCGATTGTTGTAAGTGTTACCGTAAACATATCTCCCAAATTGGGGTCAAACGAATGCTCAATATCCTCACCTACGCCTGTTGTTCCGTCACCGAAATCCCAAAGATATTCGTCGGCGGGCAGAGGAGTTGAGAAACCGTAGAAATGCAATGTATTATCTGAAACAGTTTCATATGCAAACCAGTTTTCACAGTCGCCACCACCCGGATTCCCGAGATAAATCTCCTGCTCCGAGGTTGCCATGCATGAGTCGCCTATAGCCGGGTCGTATAGGATTGTTGTTAAAGTAACCGTAACAACATCTCCCGAATTAGGTGTATAGGTGTGTGATACTTGCTGTCCACTGCCCGTTGACCCGTCGCCGAAATCCCATAAGTAATTATCTGCCGCCACCGGATATGATTCGCCATAAAAAGTATATGTTAACATATCATTGGTTTCAAACCAAAAAGTATTGGAACAATCGCCTTGCGGAATAGAGTCTATACATATTGCAAAATCAAAATTAAATGTATTCGGCCCCGGATTTATTATTCCTTCCTGTACCTGAGGAATAAAATTACAATCGTAAACGATAGCCTGAGCCTCACCGTATCCGGCAGTTGCTATATCGGCAATTTCATAATAGCCTTGCTCATTGGTAGTCAATTGGTAAATACCGCCACCTGAAAGACTGTCGCCGATAATTACAAGTACGTCATGATTTTGAACAGGGTTGCCCGAAACCTCATCGGTAACCGTACCGTTCACGGTCACCAGGGCATCTTGTGCATTCAGCATAAAACCGAAAGCAAAGAACATTAAAACAAAATTTAAAACTCTTTTCATCTTTTTAAAATTTTATGATTAAACATTTATTTATTTTTCCGTAGTGATTTTGATGATTGTCTCTGCAAATTTTAAAGAACTTTTAGGAAAGACTCAAAAATAAAAAAAGGTTGCCTGACATTCATTCAGAGTATAAAAAACAAACAACCTTATTACCTTATCAGGATTTTATCCGGCCGGGAACAATAAGGTAATAAGGTTGATGTGGGGTTGGAAAAAATATTTGTACTAAGATTAAAATGAAAAGATAAGGTTTTAGAGTTTTCCCGGAAAAAATCCGGTTAATATTTTATTATTGGGAAAAAAAAGGAATAGGGAAAAACACGATTCAGGTATAATAAGATTAATGTATTGTAGGTTAGAGGCTTAACTCCGATTATGACAAACTGAAATAGTTTCATTGGCAATACGCAAAAACCTTATTCACATTTTCAACCTTAATAGAATGAAATTACAAAAAATAAACAACCTTATTACCTTATTAGAAATATTTGTATTTTTACAACAAAATGAAATATCATTACAAAATGAAAATCGAATACAACAACCTTTACACACATTTTGTATTTACAACATTACACAGAAAACCGATAATTCCTGAAAAAAACCGGGAAAGGATTGAAAAATTTATTACAGGGATAGTCAAAAATTACAGTTGCAAATTATATGCAATTTATGCCAATCCAGAACATGTTCATTTTCTTATTTCGCGGTCACCAAAAATATCTGAAGAATATATTGCAACCATAATTGCCGACAGCTCAGAAAAGTTCATTAACAAAAACAAACTCTCCATAGGAAAATACGAATGGCAAAAAACGGCTTCCGCATTTTCAGTATCAAAAAGAGATGTAAATATGATATGTAAATATATCTTAAACCAGAAAGAACATCACAAAAAAACCACTTTTAAAGAGGAGTATGAAAGGTATATCAGATATTATGAGAGAACAATCCGTCCGGTTAAATAAGGTAATAAGGTTGAAGTGGGATAGGGGAATGTTTTGTACTAAGGTTGAAATGAAAAGATAAGGTTTTAGAGTTTTCCCGGAAAAAATCCGGTTAATATTTTATTATTGGGAAAAAAAGGAATAGGGAAAAACACGATTCAGGTATAATAAGATTAATATATTGCAAATTAGAGGCTTAACTCCGATTATGACAAACTGAAATAGTTTCATTGACAATACGCAAAAACCTTATTCACATTTTCAACCTTAATAGAATGAAATTATAAAAAACAAACAACCTTATTACCTTATTAGGATTTTATCCGGCCGGGAACAATAAGGTAATAAGGTTGATGTGGGGTTGGAAAAAATATTTGTACCAAGACTAAAATGAAAAGATAAGGTTTTATGGTTTTTCCATAATGAATATGTTTAGTATTTTATCTTCCAATGAAGAAGGGGAATCCTTAGAAATTAGTAAATGATATATGAACAGAGAATTGTTTGTTACTCGAAAAAAACTCACGCAGCGGCGCAGCGACGCAAAGAAAAAACTCAATTCCGGAATAATGAGATTAATATATTGCAAATTAGAGGCTTAACTCCGATTATGACAAACTGAAATAGTTTCATTGGCAAGATACAAAAAACCTATTTTATAAATTTCCTAAATGCCGAAATATCACCGTTTTTAGAAGTAACCGACAACAGATAACTACCCTTGGGTAAAAAATCCGTGTTGAGGGTTAAGATGCTTTCTCCAGTAACGGACGAAAAGAGTTTGGAAAGAATTTTTTGCCCCGTTACGGAATATATTTCCAATGTGATATCATCGTATTTTTTAATATTAACCTCAATGTTTAACTCCGAAGAAACGGGATTGGGATAAATATTTCCCAAATTACCGGAAGTTATTTGATAATTGTCATACCCAACCTGATTATCACAATATATCTTCAACTCGACATTGTCGGCAATATAATTGGATTCATTTAATACTACATCCGTTTTTTTATGATAAAAAGCTGTTTTTTCGGCATATATGGAATACGCATCAAGAGGCAAGTTGTCGAACGACCAATTACCGTTAATATCGGTTTCGGTATATCTAAAGATTGAGTTATTACTGTCAAACAAAAGAACAATAATTCCGGATATATCCACACTACCTGCGCAATCGTCGTCCACGGCAATATATCCGCCGACAGAACCGTTTCCGGCAACATTTTGTTGTGCTTCGGGAAGATGTATCTCTAAGGCATAATTATTACTGTCAATCAAAACAATAGGGTCGGCATCTTCCCAAAAAAGCGAGTTTTCATAATACGACGGGACAAAATTATCATAATTCATAGAGTTATCGGTCAGTCCGACCTTAACAATATACTCTCCCTCCAAAACCTGTGAAAACCAGTAATATCCGTATTGAAAATAGGTAAGTGTATCATACGGAACATAATTTCCGTTGTATTTCCTGTAAAGAAAGGCTACAGCAGTATCATTATTAGTTCCGGAATTATTCATAGGAAGTTCACCAAGATAGGTAACACCTCCGAAATCGAAATATTCAGGAGTTAAAACCGATTCGCAAACCGAACTTACAACAGTTCCGTTTTCTTTTGTAACCTCAAGGCAAACAAGGTAGCTGCCCGGATTACTATAAATATGAACCGGACTCATTTCTAAAGATGTCATACCGTCACCGAAATCCCAAAACCAATTTTCGGCACCTCCCGACGAAGCATCAAAAAAATGATATTTGTTGGGTATTTGAGACAGGGAATCAAGTTCATAAGTAAAATCGGCTATGAGAGGTTCGTCTTCAACTATTACCAGTTCACAATATGTATCGCATAAGATGCTGTCGCTGAAAACAGAGAGGCAAACAAGATATTCTCCGGGTTGCTGGAAAGTGTGTACCGGATTTTGACCTGTGTAATAAGTTGAGTCACTAAACCACCACTCCCAATCGTCAATATCACCTGTTGAAGCATCAAAAAACATAAAAGTAAAAGGGTCGGCAGGATCTTGTTCATAGGTAAAAAATGCTTCACACTGAGGCGGTTCCACAACGAAAACCGTTTGCACGGAAAATGCAAAGCAAGTGTCAAGTGTGAGTGAATCGGCACTTAAAGTACTGAGGCTTACCTCAAAGGAATTACCCATTAAGGGATCGAAAGTGTGCTCAACGGTTTGCCCTTCGCCGGTGGTACCGTCACCGAAATCCCATTCATATATAAATGCTTCCGGTAGAGAATACCCGTAAAATGTAAAGGTTACACTGTCATTTGTCGAATACTCAAAATAATTAATACAATCGCCACCCCCGTTATAAACCAAAACTTCCTCACTATATTGTGCAACACAACTGTCTTGTGTAATGGAATCATAGGTTGTGGTTGTCAATGATACAATAAATGAATTTCCTAACAAAGGATTGAACAGATGATCGGTTTCTTGTCCTGTACCTGTTGTGCCGTCACCAAAATCCCAGAAATAGTAGTCCGCCGTAACCGGGATCGTGACTGCAATGAAATGGATTGTATCATATTGAGATGGCTCGTATGTAAACCATACCTCGCAATCCATCTTTCCGTTACCGGTATCCTTTCCGGAATATTCCGGATTCAATATCACATAATCACGAGAAGGTGAGGCAGTGGAAAAAGTTATTGCCAGGAAAAGTATCGTTAATATGGAAAAAGTTGTTTTCATTTTATTTTAGTTTTATCAAAACACCAAATCTCAAACCGACCGACCAGGGGCTTTTATTTGTAGCTCTTCTTTCATAAATAGGTTGCATATAGTAATTGTAAACCGGTTCCAATGTGAGGTTCACTCTATTTGACAAAGAGTATGAAATCCCCAGTGATGCCGACAATTTAAAATACGAGTTGATCCTTTGAGGTGTTTCGTCGTTAATTACTATTGATGTTGCATTATCATTCACATAATCAACTCCGGGTTCATAACTGCTGACCAGAATAGAGTATATACCTCCGGCTTTAAGGTATAGCGACAGTCTTTTAAACCTGCGTATAGTATATCCTACATAAACGGGAATACGAAGATATGTATAACGATTGTTAGATGTTGCAGACGTTCTATAATCAACCGTATCATACAATCCTTCCAAAGTTGTTTTAAACACAGGCTCACCCGTTACCGGGTCTATTTCAAATGAGTTCACCTGATAAAAATACCCAATACTGTCATATTGAGAGTAGTTAATATCAAACTTTCCGTCGTCATCCGAAATGGAAACACCCAATCCCGCTTCTAAAAAGAAATCATCACCATACATTCCGGTAAGATCTACGTTAACGGCTCTTTTTTTACTGTTATTCGTGTCGTTAGCAAATATTAACTCGGGCATGATAAAAAGCCCGGTGGAGAACGAGCCATTTATTTTGCCATAATCACTTTTCGGTACCAGTTCAAAATTAGAATAGGCTGAATTCATATTAATGCTCCCCGGGTAGCTGTTTTTAAAACTATTTACAGCCATTCCATAAACAGAAGGCATAAATGAAATACTGTTATCATTCAACGTTGGTAATCCGGGGTAATTATTTTTATTATTTACTGTATACGGCGATGAATTTATATCATGTGCAACAACGTCTCCCGTAACCAAATCTTTACCGTTCGGTTTTTTCTGATTATCGGCATTTGCGGAAGCAGATGAAAGATTTTTGATTTGCTTATTATTATCATTTTCTAATTCATTGGAAACGTTTGTATTCCGAATATCACTATTTTTAAGATTTTTAGTTGTATTATCAAGATGTGTTTGTTCTATTGTTTGTTCTGCTTTTAAAACTTCCTCAGTCCGGTTTGAAACAAAACCGTCTGATTCTACGGCAGTATTTATAACGGTTTTCCCTTCCGTAATCACAGTATTACTTCCGTTAAACAGCCAATATCCCCCTACTCCAATACCAATAAGGAAAATTATCGCAGAAGCATAAAACAGACTGCTTCTGAAAAACAACCTCAACGAAATTGCTTTCCAGACTTTTGGTGACGGTTGCTTCCCGTATCCGTCCAGAGTTCCTTTCAGGAGTTCCTCAATATTATTAAAATTATCATCCATTAGATGTAACAGTTTTTAAAATCAAATTTTTCTCTTCGAGTTTTCGTCGAATAAATTTCTTAGCCTTTGACAATTGCGACTTTGATGTGCTTTCCGAAATCCCCATAATTCCACCTATCTCTTTATGAGAATACCCCTCAAAGATATAGAGGTTAACTACACTTCTGTAGCCGGCGGGAAGGCTTTGTAAAACTTTTATCATTATCTCGGGGTTGACAGGAGAATAGGCAATCTCCTCATCTTCCTGATAATCGGAAGATATATTTTCAATATCCTCATAGGAATATTTTACATTTTTCTTAATATGTGTTATCGCAGTATTAACCATAATACGTCGAACCCAGCCCTCAAAAGAACCGTCTCCCCTAAAATTTTTAATATAGGTAAATACCTTAATGAACCCTTCCTGCAATACATCCTCGGCATCTGCCATATTTGAACAATAACGCAGACAAACGCCAAGCATTACCGGTGAATATTTCTCATATAGCCGGTTTTGGGCACTTTTCTTACCTTTCTTACACCCCTCAATTATTTTGTCATCACCAATCATCAAAAATCACTACTGGCAATTAGACTTACATTAATCGGTTTGGTTGCCTGCCAAATCAAATTTTTTCTTCATTCCGGCCATTTTATCGGCTTAACAAAAATTTAAATGCAACTAATCAAACAACATATTTGTCCTTTTTCTATATTAGAATATGCAAATTTACTAAAAATCGAATTATGAAAAAATTTACGTTTACTTATGTAGCACTACTTATCGGGTTTGTAATTTACGGACAGCCACCGTCAACATTCGACCTGCGTGATTACAACGGTCAGAATTATGTTACTTCCGTAAAAAATCAGCAGGGAGGCACTTGCTGGACACATGGCACAATGGCAGCCATAGAAGGCAATCTTATGATAACCGGAAATTGGACAGCCGCCGGTGAAACCGGAGAGCCTAATCTGGCGGAATATCATCTCGACTGGTGGAACGGTTTTAACCAGGCTTTTAATGAAGACCTTGATCCTCCAACCGGAAACGGACTTGAAGTGCATATGGGTGGCGACTACCGCGTTTCGACAGCCTACCTCTCCCGCGGCGAAGGTGCCGTCCGTGATATTGACGGACAGTCTTACAGCTCTCCTCCCGAAAGATATTTGGATTCTTATCACAAATATTATCCCCGGACAGTCGAATGGTTTACAATGGACGAAAACCTGAATGGAATAGACCTCATTAAAGAAAAAATAATGACAAATGGTGTGTTGGCAATCTGTATGTGTTATGACGGTAGTTTTATGTCAAATTACATTCATTATCAGCCGCCAAGCAGTAATGAATTACCAAATCATTCCGTCTCGGTTATCGGATGGGATGATAATAAAGTAACTCAGGCGCCACAACCCGGAGCATGGCTTGTAAAAAACAGCTGGGGAAGCGGCTGGGGATTTGACGGCTATTTCTGGATATCATATTATGACAAATGGGCTTGCCGTGAACCCGATATGGGTGCCGTATCTTTCTCAGACGTGGTCTTCTATGATTACGATTATGTCTATTATCACGACTATCACGGATGGAGGGATACAAAGCCGAATACCACCGAAGCATTTAATGCCTTCACGGCTGTTTCGGGCGATGTGTTGAAATCGGTTAACTTTTTTGTTCCTGTTAACGACGTGGACTATACTGTTAAAGTTTATGACGATTACACCGGAGGAGAATTGCAAAACGAGCTTTCATCGGTTTCAGGTCATATTGATTATAAAAGTTTTCAA
>JALSSR010000234.1 GCA_026984135.1 Bacteroidales bacterium | reverse complement strand
AATGGGGTAAAACGGGAGAAAATACGGAATTGAGCGAACACAAGCATAAAAACCCCCTTGAATTTAAAACAGCTTTGCTTTTTGCATTTCTTTTTGTTCTGTTCGCACTATTGACAAAATATGTTCTTAAGGCTTATGGAACCCAGGGTCTTAATATCTTGTCCCTTATTGTCGGGGTAACGGATATTGACCCGTTCCTGATGAGTTTGTTTACAGGGAAATATCAGATTGCGTTGCAGTCTATATCAAGTGCAACTCTTATAGCTATTAGCAGCAACAACCTGATGAAACTGGGATATGCCGTTTTTCTCGGAAGCAAGGCGATACGAAAGCCTTTGATAGCAGGTTTCTTTGCGATAATTGCCGTGACGGTAATTGTAATTATATTTTTATAGGATAAGGCTTTTCGATTGTTAATTTCAGTTAAATTATGTTCCGGTTAAGAATAATAATTGTAATTTGCGCGATTGAAAATTATAAACGTAAATAGTTTTTTTAAATCAAGTAAGATGATAAATAATAGGATAACAGCTTTAAGAGCTATGGAAATTTTAGACTCAAGGGGAAATCCGACGGTAAGGGTTTTTGTTGAGTTAAGCGATGGAACAATGACTTCGGCTTCCGTACCTTCAGGGGCAAGCACAGGTGAAAATGAAGCGGTAGAGCTTCGTGACAATGATAAAAAACGTTATGGCGGTAAGGGCGTTTTAAAAGCCGTTGCCAATGTTAATGAAAAAATTGCGCCGGAGCTGACAGGAATGCATGCACACGATCAGGCAGCCGTTGATTATAAAATGATAGAGATGGATGGCACTCCCAACAAATCAAAGCTCGGTGCCAATGCAATTCTCGGGGTTTCGATGGCAGTAGCACGCGCAGCAAGTATGTCGGCTCATATTCCTCTTTATGAATATCTTGGAGGTGCAGGTGCCCGCCGCATTCCGGTTCCTTGTATGAACATCCTGAATGGAGGTGAACATGCGGATAACAGTGTTGATATACAGGAGTTTATGGCTGTTCCGCTTGGTGCACCTAATTTCCGTGAGGGATTACGATATGTGGCCGAAACATTTCATATTTTGAAGGGACTGTTGAAATCGCGCGGCTTGTCAACAGGTGTCGGCGATGAAGGTGGATTTGCTCCCAATCTCGGAAGCAATGAGGAGGCAATAGAGATAATAATTGAAGCAATCGAAAAAGCCGGATATAAACCCGGGAAAGACATCTCCATTGCATTGGACAGCGCAGCCAGCTCTTTCTCGGAAAATAACAGGGATAAGTATGACCTGAAATGGTCGGGTGCCGGAAAAACGGATAGTGAAGGTCTTATTAAAATGGCAGAGGAATGGGTGTCAAAGTATCCCATAGTGCTTTGGGAAGACCCTCTGGCGGAAAATGACTGGAAAGGATTTCAGCAATTCACAAAACGTCTTGGTGATAAAATTGAAGTAGTGGGTGATGATATTTTTGTCACAAACACCAATTACATAGCACGCGGGATCAAAGAAGGGACAGCCAATTCGTCATTGATAAAACTGAACCAGATAGGAACGGTTTCGGAAACCATTGAGGCTGTTCGTATGTGCCGTGATGCAGGATGGCGTCATTTTATGTCGCATCGCTCGGGTGAAACCTCCGACACTTTCCTTGCCGATTTTGCAATGGCTATGGACGGCGGTCATCTAAAAACCGGTTCGGCCAGCCGTAGCGAACGACTTGCCAAATATAACAGACTCCTCGAAATAGAATACGAGCTGGGCAATAGGGCTTTGTACTACTGGAAATAACACTATTTTGAAAAGTGGAAATATGATGCTGAGAATATAAATAAAAATGTCTTATATCGAACTGGTTAACTTTACCATTGTTCTGGTAATGACTTTAGGATTTGTTGCATTTATTTTAAGTAAAAAGGTGCACATATCTTCAATCCCTTTGCTTATTGTTTTGGGGTTATTATTCGGTCCGGTATTTGGAATGATTGAAAGACAGGAAGCGCATCATATTTTTAATTATGCCAGAATTTTCGGATTGGTAATAATTCTTTTTGCCGAGGGTCATAATTTAAAGTGGAGACTGATTAAAAAGCATATTGCAACCTTCGGTTTACTTGATACCTTTGGCTTGCTTTTTACAGCATTGATCGGAGGGTATTTCTTCTCAACACTCTTTCATTTACCGTTTTCAATGGGGTTTTTATTTGGAGCCATTATCTCGGCTACTGATCCCGCTACTTTGATTCCGCTTTTCAAACAAAACAAAGTTGAGGAGAATGTCAGAACGGTAATCGTAACAGAATCTATCTTTAATGACCCTTTGGGGATAGTACTAACTATTGTTGCCATAGCACTCGTGATTCCACAGGCCTCGGAGGCTCATCTCGTTGAATCTATATCACACATAACCGGATTGTATCCGGCGGCAATACTCTTTTTCCTTTATCAGATTGTTTCATCCGTCATTATCGGTTCCCTGTTAGGCATCTTTGGCTACTGGCTTATCAAATGGGTAAAGCCAGGGCTCCTACCTCAGGTATTCGGGCTGGCAATAGCCTTCGGCGGCTTTTTGGCCGGCGAATGGGTCCAGACTTCAGGTTACCTTGTTGCAACAATCATTGGAATAGTTTTTGGAAATCACGAACTTATTTTTAAAAATGAAAAGCAAAACAGTGTATTTAAAAGTTTTATAAATAAAGAACTTGGTTTTACTGAGGTTCTTGCAGAGCTGGCAGGTGTTTTTATCTTTATTCTGATTGGTGCTTCAATTGACCTTTCAATTTTTGGTAACACACTAATAAAAGGAACATTACTTGCTCTGTTGATAATTCTAGTAGTGCGTCCCGCTGCTGTTCTGGTGCTGCTTCCTCTAAGAAAATGGAGTTTTAAAGAATATCTGTTTATTTCGCTTGAAGGACCACGTGGCGTGGTTCCGTCAGCATTGGCAGGATTGCCGTTGACACTTGGCTTAATGTATAAGCAGCAATCGGTAATTGATGCCGGCGAAATAATACTGGCAGCAACAATGATAACTATTCTGGTTTCGGTATTTGCCGAAACGCTCTGGGTTAAACCGCTATCAAAATGGTTATTGAAACATAAGTGAGACTAACGATCCTTTTTTGATGACTGACACAACCCGTAGGGTCAGGGAAGGAATGTGCGGCTGAGACCCTGCGGGTTGGATAGATTGGAACGAGGAGGAAGAAGTGTGCGGCTGAGACCCTGCGGGTTGGATAGATTGGAACGAGGAGGAAAGAATGTGCAGCTGGGTTCCTGCGGGTTGGATTAGAAGTTTGAAGCGAGGAAGCGGGAATGGATATGTGGTTTTGATAAGGATAAAAGCAGGTAAGTCATTGAAAAAGGTAGTTCATGGTTTTTCAAAGCATCAACCTTTCAGGATTGCCTGTCCATCAGGGCTTTTGCTCATCCTGAAAGGTTCCGAGGTCAGCAATTGATGCCGGCGAAATAATACTGGCAGCAACAATGATAACTATTCCGGTTTCGGTATTTGCCGAAACGAATTAGTTTTTAATTATTTGCTTTGAGTCTATAATAATTCCTTTTTTGTCATAAATGGATAAGGTGTATAAACCGTTTGATAAATCCGAGATATCTATCTGATATGTTTCTGATTTAATAACACCGTTTTTTTGTAATTTTCCGTTTGCATCAACTATTGAGAACTTTAGTTTCTTTCCGGATACATTCTCCAAATCAACATTTATAATGTTTTTGGAAGGATTTGGGAAAACATTGATATTGATTGAAGTATTTGATTTGTTTGGCGCAGAAGCACTCAAATCAGGACATTCGATTGCCGAAAAATTCAAACTCCCGAAGTTGTCTAATGTCCCTCTCCAACATTGTCCGTCAGGAGATTTCATTATAATTCCTTTCTCAATATCACTAATATAAATATCGCCATCAGTTACTTCCAATTTTGCATTTGGAGTTTTAGTGCCAATTCCAATGTTCCCGTTTTGGTCAATTTCAAAAAGGTATTTATCACCAAAACCCGATTTATGACCCCTTATCCGAAAGTAATGTCTGTTTGTGGGGAAGTCATATCCTCCGTTCTCAAATCCTAATCCGTTATCAACATAAGGTGTGATATTTATTATTGCATTATCATTATTGTCACCATTTTTAAATATGTTACCCATAATTATTAATCCGGATCTTTCCGGATAATTGTTACTTCCATGGATGCAAGGCTCAAATGCATTATTTAAACTTGTGTTGTTTCTAAATAGAATATAAGAATTTGGAATTCCGTCAATACTCAAGTCTAATAGTTTTTCATAATTTTCATATAAACCGTTATTTACAATACTAACATTACTTGACGGATTAGTAGTTCCTATTCCTAATTTTCCGCTTTGTTGAAAAATGTTTGTACTTATTGTATCTACTTGTGAATAAACTGCAATCCACATAAAAGATATTAACACTAAACTTAAAATTGATTTTTTCATAATTTTTGATTTTTATAATTAAACATGTTGCTTCGGTTAAAAAACTGTTTCTTATAGTGTACAAAAATAGGAAAATTATTTTTAATAAACAAAAATATTTTTTTTCATTATGCGAATCAAATATTTATCAAATCTCCATATTTATCTTCTCTAATATTACTATCCGTATAAAACTTTTTTCATTTATCTTTGTTCCTGTTTTTAAACCGGTAGATGTTGATATGGAAAAAGAACAGGTTTGCAGCGACGATCAGATAAAACTTGCCAGGTATGCCAAGGCATTGAGCCATCCTGTGCGTGTTTATGTCATTGAACTGCTGAGCAAACAAAGTTGTTGCTACAGCGGCGATCTGTCGGAGGTGTTGCCAATTGCCAAATCAACTCTTAGCCAGCATCTTAAAGAGCTGAAAAATGCCGGATTGATACAGGGAGAAATTGAAATTCCCAAGATCAGATATTGCCTGAACAATGAAAAGTGGGACGAAGCAAAAAAGCTTTTCAATGATTTTCTTGATCCTAAAAACCGAAGAATATGATGATTGCGGAAAATATGGAGTGTATCATTAAGTCGGTTAACGACAGCAGCGGCTTTGGCGAAAGGCTGATACAGATGGGTGTCCTTCCGGGGTCGAAAATGAGAATTGTCAGGATTGGATTCAGAGGGAGTACCGTAGAGGTTGTTGTTGATGAAGGACAGAGTATTGCACTGCGAAGCAAAGAACTGGACGTGCTTGACTGCAGGCTGGTCTCAATTCCCCTGTCGGCTTTGACTCCGGAACAGGGTAAAAAATACAGAATAAAGAAATTCTCAGGCGGCCAGGGATTTCTCCAAAAGATGAACGATAGAAATGTCCGTATTTCTACAATCTTTGAAATTGTTGACGACCATCCCTTTGAATTGAAAACCGAAAACGGTGTTATAGCTGTCGGTAGGGGAGAGGCCGAAAAAATAATTGTCGAACCGGTTGACTGATATGGATGACAAGAGCATAACCATAGCGATAAGTTCCATTCCCAATACAGGTAAGTCCACACTTTTCAACAAGTTGACAGGAGCTCATCAGGCTGTGGGTAACTGGGCAGGTGTTTCCGTTGAGAAAAAATCGGGACATTTCAGGCTCGACGGTTATGATGTAACCCTTATTGACCTTCCCGGAGCCTATTCGGTCACCCCCACATCCATTGAGGAGACCATAGTTAGCAATTATCTTCTGAACACTCCTCCCGATTTCATTATCAACATCATTGATGCAAGAAATATGTACAGAAGTCTCGGCCTGACTTTGCAGCTGGCACAAAGCGGTATTCCGATGGTGGTTGCCGTAAATATGATGGATGAGGCACGCAGGGCGGGTATGAAGATAGATATAAAGGCACTGTCCAACCACCTCGGCTGTAAAGTGGTTCCCATTGTTGCCCGTACCGGGGAAGGTATTGACGAACTGAAAAATGCCATCCTCAAAACCCTCAAAGACCCTTCTTTATTCAGACCTCCCAATATATCGCGTCCCCCGGTAGTTGAAAATGCCATTATAACCCTTGCCAAGAAGATTGAAAAGATAAATCCCGATCCGGTACTCAACAAGACATTCATTGCCGAAAGGTTGCTCGACAGCGGCGAACTGCCCAAATACACACAGGTTGACAAAAAAATTTTAGAAGAGATAGTGAAAGATGTTAAGCACTTGCGTGCTAAAACGGAGATGAACCTTGGTGAGGATATGTCGGTCACCTGTGCCAAATGCCGTTTTAACTCTGCAAGGGGGCTTGTTAACGAAGCAACTTCCGAAACGATACGTGTACCTGATAAATTCACCAATGCCCTCGACAAAGTGTTGCTGAACAAATATGCCGGCTTGCCGATGTTCTTCATAATAATGTTTTTGCTATTTCAGGGCATTTATGCTATCGGAACACCGTTGCAGGCAATTATCGGAGATTTTTTCACACTTATGCAGAGTGCTTTACACGAAACAGTCATCTTTAAGTCACTGCATCCTTTTATAAGCAATTTGCTTATTGACGGGGTTTTGAACGGTGCTGGAATCGTCATCTCTTTTTTCCCGTTGATAGCGGTTTTCTTCATCTTTATGTCACTCATCGAGGACAGCGGATATATGGCACGTGCCGCATTTCTTCTCGACAGGCTGATGCACAGCCTCGGGCTTGACGGCAAAGCGTTCATAAACATCCTGCTCGGATACGGTTGCAATGTCCCTGCAATTATGGGTACAAGGATATTGTCGAGCCGTCATAACCGGATAATAACAATGCTTTTGATACCCTTCACGCTTTGCAGTGCGCGTTTTCAGGTTTTTGTCTTTCTTTCGGCCATTCTGTTTGCCCCGTCGGTGGCGCCGTGGGTGGTTACGGCACTTTATGCCGTCAGTTTCATAATGGTTTTTGCGATTGGGTTTTTGCTGAAGCTGTTTAAGTTTGCCGGTAAGCCAGAACCGTTCATAATGGAGATACCTCCGTTCAGGGTGCCCACATTAAACACGGTTTCAATACGTGCATGGATGGAGATGAAGTCGTTTTTGTATAGGGCTTCCACCTTTATTGTTGCAGGTGTCGTTTTGGTATGGTTGCTCACAAATCTTCCCTTTGGTGTTGAGCCCGGCAGTATTAATACGTGGGCGGGAAAGATAGGTCAGTTTCTGCAACCGGTGTTCAGCCCCATTGGAATCGGCTGGCGCGAAGTGATAGCTCTCATATTCGGATTTGTGGCGAAAGAGATCGTGGTAGGATCAATGGCTGTTATTTACGGAGCCGACACGGCCACTCAGATACTCGCATCAATAACTCCGCTTAAGGGATTTAGCTTTATGATCTTCACTTTGTTATACACACCTTGTATAGCTACGATTGCGGCTATAAAATCGGAATCACGCTCGTGGAGAATTACCGGGATTTCTCTCGCTCTCGGACTTATCATTGCATGGGTGATGGCTTTTATTGTCTATCAGGGAGGATTGTTGCTTGGATTTTAATGAAGTAAAATCGTGACAGTTTTTCCCGAAATCCGATAGCTGTCGGATCCGGAATCAAAAATACCGATGTTTCGGTGCAGGCTCTTTTTGGAATTGGTATATGGATCAGTATGTATGGAAAATTATCGGAATTTTGGCAATTGGTAAAAAGATCGTATATTTGCCTGAACATAAGTATTTTGACAGCTAAAACGGAATTATACACTCGGATTGCAAAGACGGATTTCATAAATACAACAGTTGCTAACAAGCTGTCATAAATAATTACCGGCTGTAATGCCGGCAACTGTTCATACAGCTATTCGTTAGCGGTTATTGTAAAAAGCACATTACTCAAATGAGTATAATTGAAATTTAATTTTCTAGAGTAACATAAAATTTGGAATGCTTATGACTTCTTTAATTTGTAATAGAAAGAAAGATATCTCTTGGGTGTTGATTATTATTTTTATGTATATAGTTCCCACACTTTCTTTTGCTCAAGAGAAAGATTCTACTAAGATTGCCATGTATGAAAAATTAGAGATGGCGATGGAAACAC
>JALSSR010000233.1 GCA_026984135.1 Bacteroidales bacterium | reverse complement strand
ATTACTCCAGTCGTATTTTGAATTTCTTAATACTAAGCGCGATGAAAACCGTCATAATAAAAACAAGAATCAGGGTTTCCTTCCAAACATATTCAATCCCGACTCCTTTCAACATTATATTTTTGATTATCACAATGAACCACCTCGGCGGCATAATGGCACTCAACCATTGAAGAATGAGGGGCATATTTTTTATGGGAAAAATAAATCCCGAAAGCAATATAGTCGGAAGCATCAAGGCAAAGAAGGAGATAAACATTGCGCTTAGCTGATTGTTTGTGACCGTTGATACAAAAAGCCCCAACGACAATGCCATACTAATATACAGAAAGCTTTCGGCTATGAGTAGCAAAAGACTGCCCCTTATCGGCATCCCGAAAACGTAATATCCCAGTGTAATGATTACAACCGCATCAATGAATGCAAGTGAAACGTAAGGAATTACTTTCCCGAGAATTATCTGTCCCGGTTTCAGGGGTGAAACCAACAGCACTTCCATAGTACCCATTTCCTTTTCCCTAACAATGGAAACGGAGGTCATCAAAGCGGATATCAGCATCAGGATCATAGCCATGGTACCGGGAACGAACATATAAACACCTTTCAACCCTTCATTGTAAACCATCCTGACTTCGGGAATGATATTCAATGGTAGCCCGTTTGTTACGTTTGTATTGTTGATATAATTCCGGATAATCCCGGAAGTGTAATTGACAATAAGGTTGGCTGTATTTGCATCGGAAGCGTCGGCAAGAATCTGTACTTTTGCGCTACCTTCACGTTGAAGCTTGTTTGCAAAATCAGGTTCAAAAATTATTACCTCTCTGACATTTCCCTGTTTGAAAATTTTATCAATGTCTTTATCCGACTGAAGATTCCGGTCGAGGATAAAATAACCGGAAGCTATTATTTTGTTTGATATCTCGAGTGTGACATCATCTTTTGACTGATCGAAGATGGCAATTTTAATATCTTTTATTTCATTGGTAACCACATATCCGAAGATCAATAATTGCGCAACGGGTATCCCAAACAATATCAACATCGTTTGAAAATCCCTAAAAATGTGGTTGAACTCCTTTATTACAAACCCAATGAATTTTTTCATTTTACTTTTTCACTTCACTTAATCATATTTTAGTCAGCCTTTTCCCCCGCCATTTTATCATCACTGCGTTATCTCCTTTTGTCCGGTCTTTCGTGCAAGCATTAAAAAAACATCATTCATATTTTTTGCACTGTATGTTTTCTTTAAATTTTCCGGCGTATCAAGTGCCTCTATCCTGCCGTCAACCATTATTGTCACCCTGTCGCAATACTCGGCTTCATCCATATAGTGTGTTGTTACGAAAACGGTAATACCTTTATTGGCAGCATCATAAATCATTTCCCAGAACTGCCTTCTTGTGATAGGGTCCACACCTCCTGTCGGTTCATCAAGAAAGACAATCTGCGGTCTGTGAAAAATGGCTATCGAAAATGAAAGCTTTTGCTTCCAACCCAAAGGTAATGAGGATATTAATTTATCTCCCAACTCTTCAATATTTAATTTCTTCAGCAACTCATCCGTCCGCTCCCGGATTACCTTTCCGGATAATCCGTAAATACCGGCATAAAATCGAATATTTTCCTTTACAGTTAAATCTTCATACAGTGAAAATTTTTGACTCATATACCCGATATTCATTTTTATTTTATCGGTTTTCTTATAA
>JALSSR010000232.1 GCA_026984135.1 Bacteroidales bacterium | reverse complement strand
GGCTGCGACTGCTGAAATATATGATACAATAGCAAATTCTTCAGGCAAAGCCTCAAGAAAAATTAATCCGCCTTTCAGCGACTATAATATTGCATTTGAGATATTTAAAATCACGAATAATAAAAAATCGAAAAGGCTAAAAACCAAAAACGGAACTGAAATAATAATCCCGAAAAATGCTTTTGTGGATTCTTCAGGTAATAAAGTAACCTCAAATATAACAATAAAATACAGGGATTTCTATAACCCTTCCGATTTCTTTTTGTCGGGTATTCCTATGGATTATGATTCGGCGGGTAATAATTACACATTTTCATCTGCCGGTATGTTTGAAATAAATGCTTTGGCAGGCAACCGACAACTATATCTGAAAAAGGGTAAAAAAATCAAACTCAATTTCGCTTCCAATATGAAAAATATCTATAATGTTTATTATTACGATACCATTGAAAACAGGTGGACTTTTTCATACCGCGAACCCGATTCCTCCGTCAAAAAAAGAAATATGAAAAAGGCGGATTACACATTCGGATTTAAAGATTCGGACTCTGCAAAGCTTGAAGAAAAAGACTTTATGAAAATAATCGGTCTTGTTAATAAAAAACACTTAAAAGTCGGGAAGATTGACAATTATGCTTTTCCGGCACCAAAAGAAATGCTTAAAGGAACTGAATTTGAAGATGTTGACTCAATGATGCTTGAGATTGCAAAAGGAGAAAAATTCGACAAAAAGTATTATTCGGTTCTTTGGGATAAAGTATATCTGACCGGAGATGCCGGCAACTTGAAAATAAATTTGTTAAAGTCCGGAAAGGTGCATACTTTCAGGGTTGTACCTGTTATTGATAAAAAACGTTATTACGATGCAAAGGCAAAATATAAAATAAAACTTAAAAGAGCGAAACAAAGAGAACGCGAACTGGCTAAATACGAAAAAGTTCTGGATAAGGTTGATAAAGCCATTGATAAATGGCTGTTTACAAGAGCTATATCCATTTCAAAACTCGGAATTTTTAATTGCGACATTCCTATTTCTATGCCGGAATATGCAATGGAAGGCAAAGCCGACATAAGAGATGCAAATGGAAATAAACTTTATTATGATTACATTTTTGTTACGCAATCAGGCAAAAATGTTTTGTGGAAATATTCCAACAGATGGTTTTATAGCAATCCTGCCAAATTAAAGAATATCGGATGGCTTGTCACACGCGATAAAAAGCTTGCCGTTATCCCTCCTGAAAATTTTGAGAAAAAATCAAAAGGAGCAATCATTGCACAAGTATATGAAAGCGGTGACGGAATCGGTGTTTTGATGAAACTGCTAAATTGAAACGACCATAAATTTTTAAACATACGAAAATAAATCCTACATTTGTGGCAAAAAGCGAAATTGCACCGGAAACCGAAAATATTGATTTGCCCGCTCGACTGGGGTATCGGGCATGCCACAAGGGATGTTCCCATTATTCGTGAATTGCTCGGACAAGGTGCCGATGTTGTTATCGGCGCAGGTAACAGACCATTGGCATTTCTGAAAAAAGAATTTCCCGGTCTCACTTTTATAGATTTTCCGGGATATGATGTTGAGTATCCGTCAGGGAAGAATATGATTTTAAAGATGGCAGCCTCCACACCTAAAATCCTGAAAAAAATCAAAGAAGAAAACAGATTCCTGGATAAACTAATAGATGAGCTAAAACCCGATGCGGTTATTTCCGACAACAGGTTCGGATTGTGGACAAAACGTGTTCCGTCGGTTTTTATTACCCACCAGATAATGATAAAAGGACCGGCATTTCTTGAGCCTCTGCTATATAAAATAAATCTGTCGTACATATCAAAATATGATGAATGCTGGATACCTGATTTTGAAAATGGAAATTCGCTTACCGGCGACCTTTCTCACAAATATCCGCTACCTGAAAACAGTTTTTTCATAGGCCCTTTATCAAGATTTGCTGATAATACCGGAGAGGCAGAGACTTTCCGTACGGATAACAATTACAAATCCGATATTCTTGTTATGCTTTCCGGACCCGAACCGCAGCGAACCATACTTGAAGAGATAATTTTAAAACATATTGAAGCATTGGATTTAAAGTCTGTTTTTCTAAAAGGAAAAACGGAAGAAAACATTCGTCCGATTTCTAAGGGCAGGATTAAATTTTTCTCTCATCTCGAAAGTGATGAGTTAAAAAAGTATTTGCTAAATACGGATATGGTGATAACAAGGGCAGGTTATTCGACAATAATGGATATTGCGGCACTCGGCAAAAAAGCAATATTAATACCAACTCCCGGGCAAACGGAGCAGGAATATATTGCAAAGCGTTTTTTTGAGAAAGCTATTTATTACAGTATTGAACAGGATAAATTCAATCTACAAACGGCAATGAATGAGGTTGTAATATTTACGGGGCTCAAAAGGACTTATGACAATTCCGTCTTAAAAGAGAGAATTGCGGCACTTTTAAACCGATGTTAAACGGAATTTCCCGTTAACTATTTTTTGGTTGACAAATTACTATCTTTGCAACCTCAATTATTTCTTATGACAACATTAAATTATATCGTCTGGACTGTTAACCCTGAGATTTTCAGGATAGGTAGTTTTGCCATACGTTGGTACGGCCTTCTGTTTGCCCTCGGTTTTGTAGTTAGTTATCTGATAATGGATAAAATCTTTAAACGTGAGGGAATAAAACATGAACTGCTTGACACACTGACAACTTATATGGTTGTGGGGGTTGTTGTGGGAGCACGGCTCGGACATTGCCTTTTTTACGAACCGGAATATTATCTGAAGCATCCCCTGGAGATTTTGATGATATGGAAAGGTGGGCTTGCCAGCCATGGTGCTTCCATCGGGATTCTTATTGCTTTGTGGTTGTTTTCGCGAAAAGCCAAAACTTCTTATCTGTGGATACTCGACAGAATAGTAATTGTGGTGTCAATAGCTGCCGTGTTTGTCAGAACGGGTAATCTTATGAACTCCGAAATTTACGGGATACCTACAGACCTTCCCTGGGGCTTTATCTTTACACGCTGGGGTGAAACGATTCCGAAACATCCGACACAAATTTATGAGGCACTTACATATTTGGTTCTTTTCATAATTCTTATCACAATATATATTAAAAAGTGGCCCAAACTCAATGACGGGTTTATCTTCGGAATTTTCCTGATGATTTTGTTCGGAAGCAGATTCCTGATAGAATTCATAAAAGAACCCCAGGTGGAATTTGAAAACCATATGTTACTGAATATGGGACAGTTATTGAGTATTCCGTTCATCATTGCCGGAATTGTTATTTTTGCTCTATCATATAAAAAGAAAGTAAAATAGTATTTACGCCCGCAATTCAACGGATGACTGCTCGCTTGCCTAAGCGTTAGCAATTCAACGGATGACTGCGCACAAGCCTATGCGAAGACAAGTCATCCGTTGAATATACGGCAAGCCATTCGTTGAATGCGGGACGACAAACCTTTCAATTCGAGAATAGCCCGTACGACGGGGAATTGAAAGGTTGAAAAAACAGGCATACATTCGCAAAATCCGTAAAATCCGATGACAAAGCCTTTCGGGGTCTCAACCTTAAGCAACCTTATTATTAAAACCTGAAAGCTATTACAGGTGAGGCTGCGATTAAAGGAAAAACAAATTCAGGAACATTTTTATCATAAAGATAAGCAACAGACACATAAATATCCAACCCCAACTTCATCCATTTTGTAATGTTAACATAATTTTTAATATACGGTCCACCTGTTATAAAAGCCGATTCGGCATAATTAAAAGAAACGTTAAAGCCGATATCATAGTCGTAAATTGAAGAGCTATGCCCTTTTCTGAAAATATTTCTCGTAAAAAAATCAACACCGGCGATTTCCATAAATACCCCGGCACCCAAACCATATAGGAATTTAGGACCTAATGATATACCGGCACCTAAAACAACTTTGTCACCGTAAAAAATCCTTGAATAACCAATTGAACCCATAAAATGATATTGTAATTCATTTGACGGCATTTTTGAAGTTGTATCACCTGAAAAAATAGCTTTTTGTGAAAAAAGCGATGTTGATAAACTAACGAATATACAAATTAAAAATATTTTTCTCATAATTAATAACTATTTCATTAAAGAAATCATTACGGGTTTTACCTAAACAGAAAGGTTATCCCACATTAGTATTTAATTATGTAGCAAATGTAATAAAAAAATTTATACTGAAACGCATAAACTTTGCAAATTCTCTTTGATTTAATTGCCTGAATCATAGCATGTTTAGCTCGAAGAAATTTGCATTTTCGTTCAGCATCAGTTTATTTCACAATCTTCAATCCCAGCTCATTCAGTTGCTCCTGAGCTATCTGCGAAGGCGAATCTATCATCACATCCCTGCCGGCATTGTTTTTCGGGAAAGCGATATAATCACGAATGGAGTCAGAGCCGCCGAAAAGTGCCACAAGCCTGTCGAACCCGAGAGCGATTCCCCCGTGAGGCGGAGCGCCGTATTCAAAAGCATTCATCAGGAATCCGAACTGGTTTTGAGCTTCTTCGTCACTGAAACCAAGCAGCTTGAACATTCTCTTTTGCAAATCCTTATTGTGTATCCTGATTGAGCCGCCACCGATCTCTACGCCGTTGATAACCATATCGTAAGCATTGGCTCTTACCAACCCCGGTTCGGTTTCCATCAGTTCTATGTCCTCTTGCTTGGGAGAGGTGAAGGGATGGTGCATAGCATGCCAGCGCCCCGAATCCTCATCACGTTCGAGAAGAGGGAAATCAACAACCCATAACGGTTTGAAAATATTTTTGTCACGTAATTCCAGACGGTCTCCCATTTCAAGGCGTAATTCGTTCAGAGCTTTTCTGGTCTTATCCTTTTCTCCGGCAAGTATCAACATCAAATCACCCGGTTTGGATCCGAATTTTTCAGCCCAGCCTTTCAATGCTTCTCCGTCGAAAAACTTATCTACCGACGACTTGAATGTACCGTCTTCATTATATTTAACATAAACAAGACCTTTCGCTCCTATTTGCGGCTTTTTTACAAATTCCGTCAGTTTGTCCAACTGTTTTCTTGAATAACCGGCACAGCCTTCGGCATTTATTCCCACAACCAATTCCGCATTGTCAAAAACAACAAAACCTTTTCCTTGGGCAACATCATTCAGTTCAACAAACTTCATCCCGAATCTGATATCCGGTTTGTCAGAACCGTAAAACTTCATTGCATCGTCATACGACATTCTCGGAAACTCCTCAATGTCAATTCCTTTAACGGTTTTAAAAAGATGCTTTGCAAGCCCCTCGAAGGTATTTAAAATATCTTCACGGGTAACAAAAGACATTTCGCAGTCAATCTGTGTAAACTCCGGTTGGCGGTCTGCACGCAAATCTTCATCCCTGAAACAACGCACCAGTTGAAAATAGCGGTCATATCCCGCCACCATAAGCAGTTGTTTGAAAGTTTGCGGCGATTGCGGCAGAGCGTAAAATTGTCCGGTGTGCATCCGCGAAGGCACAACGAAATCGCGCGCCCCTTCGGGTGTGGATTTTATCAGGAAAGGAGTTTCTATTTCAAAAAAGTTTTCACCGTCAAGATATTTGCGTGTTTCGATGGATATTTTGTGTCGAAGTGCAAGATTTTCCTTTACGGGATTACGGCGCAGATCAAGATAGCGGTATTTCATTCTCAGCTCGTCACCGCCGTCGGTATTATCTTCAATGGTGAAAGGTGGTGTCTTCGATTCATTGAGGATTTCAAATCCACCGACTATTATTTCGATGTCACCGGTAGGCATTTTGGGGTTTTTATTACTTCTTTCTGCAACTTTTCCGGTGACCTTTATGACAAACTCCCTTCCGAGTTTCCTTGCTTTTTCACAAAGTTTCGCGTCTGTTTCCATATTGAAAACCAGTTGCGTAATTCCGTATCTGTCACGCAGGTCAATGAAAGTCATTCCTCCCAAATCCCTTGATTTTTGTATCCAACCGGCAAGAGTCACTTCCTGCCCGGCATTGCTGATATTTAATTCTCCGCAAGTGTGTGTTCGTAACATATTGTAAAAAATAACGATTAAAAATAATTTTGCGAAATTAGGAAAACCTTTTCAAGTTTTATCATTCCAAAAATCTAATTTATTACTTTTTTGAAATTTTTAATCAATATGTATCTGAAAATTATATATTTGTAAAATTTGAAATTAATTAAATGGGCATAGCAATTCAAAGGTAAGATTGATCTTCTGAGTGATATTCTTAATTCGCAAAGTCAGGAACTTGGCAAAAGCAAGAATCCTAATGATATGGTTAAAAAACTAGAAAATATTTTCAGGAGGATAAACTCTAATAAAGATGAATGATTTTTATACAAACAAAATACTCCCCCCGTCAAACAAACCACCTTCGTAAAGTTCAACTATTTCCATTTTACGGTCATTGATGAATGCCCGCACCTTATCTCCCTCACCGAACTTGGAGAGGCTGCCGAGAATAAACACTTTTCCGTCGTAAACTCCGCAAGCACCACCGAAAAAGCCGTTGTCAAATCCCGGCAATTCAATTCCGGCGGGAGATACATACAGCACATCCAATCCCTCTTTCAGCAAAGTTTTCTCAATTCCCTTGTCGGAAGTTATGAAAGAATTTTCATTTAAAGGCAGCAGATTACATCTTGTATAAGCCTGCCTTACATCTATTTTAACAAGATCAACCGTAAGGTCAAGTATTTTTTTATCGGTATTTTTCAAATTATGAATCAGAAAATTGTCAGTGACAACAGCATTATACTGAGCCGTTAACGGATATTTCAGCCCTACAGCGAAATTTCCTTCCGTAAAATGCAAGCCCGATTCCTTCATTTGCTGTTTTATTCCGTCAGGTAGGTTGGGAGCTACAACAAGTCCTTTGCCCGTATTGCAAAAAAAGATGTCGGGATGCCCTGATATTGCCTGATATGTTATGCTTTCCGTTTCAAGAAAGATAATGTCACCGTACAGTTTCAGCGATTGTTTTGCCTTCTCCGGAACCCTTTTATCTGCTATTATCAACATAACTACAAAATAAAGAAAAATTATCGTAGGTTTGTGGTGGTAAAAAATCACAAATGAAATTCACAAAAGCGATAGTTAAAAAGCCTTGTGCTCAAATGGTGAATGGCCTGACAACTGCCAATCTCGGGAAGCCGGATTATGAAAAGGCTGTTGAGCAACATACGGAATACATCAATGCACTGAAAACGTGCGGACTGGAAGTTACTGTCCTGGAACCGGACAATAAATTTCCCGATTCCGTTTTCGTTGAAGATACAGCAATTCTGACCCCAGATTGTGCAATAATTACTAATCCGGGTGCCGACTCAAGAAAGATGGTAGTGGCTGCTATTGAGGATGTTCTGAGAGAATTTTATAAAAATATTGAAAGAATTCATACTCCGGGAACTGTTGACGGGGGTGATGTTATGATGGCAGGATCGCATTTCTTTATTGGTATTTCAGAAAGAACAAATCCTGAAGGTGCTCATCAATTAATGAAAATTTTAGAGAAATACGGATATTCGGGATCAACTGTTGCCTTAAAAAATATATTACATTTGAAGTCGGGAGTTGCATATCTTGATAATAATTATCTTGTAGCCACAAGGGAATTTGCAGAAAAAGAGGAATTTAGGAGCTTTGACCTACTTAAGGTTATTGACGGGGAAAGCTATGCAGCCAACTGTGTCAGGATAAATAGTTTTGTGCTTGTGGTCAAAGGATTTCCAAAAACGAAAATGCTGATTGAACATGCAGGCTATAAGACCATTGAGCTTGATGTTTCCGAATTCAGGAAGGTAGATGGAGGATTGAGCTGTTTATCGCTTAGGTTTTAAATAATTAAACATCTAAGAAGAAAGCTATTGTCAGGCAGAGAAATGCTTAGTGAAAGTTGACCAAAAAGTTAATTGAATGAAACGAACATAAATTTTATTAATCATAAAATATACACAAGAAAATGATTAAAAAAATTTATGTGAGAGCGAAGCGGTTACATGTATTTAAAATTTTGTAATTGCTTTATAATTAATAAATTA
>JALSSR010000231.1 GCA_026984135.1 Bacteroidales bacterium | reverse complement strand
CCCCAGTTAAGACAAATACCACCGAGTTCGGCACGTTCCACAACAGCGGTCTTAAGTCCGAGTTGCGAAGCTCTGATTGCGGCAACATAACCACCGGGGCCGCTTCCTATGACTATCAAATCGTAATTCATATTCAAATATTTTTTGCGAAATTATATTAAAAGAGTTAAACTTTGTGATTGAAAAACAAATAATTTTCATTTTGCAATAAATAACCGTTTTATTCCCTTATTGTTTATTTTTGTCGAAATATTCGGTTTATGATAGTTTATAAATTCGGCGGAGCATCGGTAAAAGATGCGGATTCAATAAAAAGACTTTATTCCATTGTTAGCAATTCTAAAGAGAATTTGATCATTGTTGTTTCGGCAATGGGGAAAACGACAAATAAGCTGGAGCGGATAGTTGCATTGAAAATGAAAGGTAGCAATTCCTACCATGAAGCCCTGATAGACCTTATGAACGAGCATATCAAAACCATGAAAGAGTTGTTCGGATCAGGGAATAATGCAATCTTTGATATTGTTTACGGAATTTTTGCAGAAATAAGCAAACAACTTGAAGATTACAACGACAACAACTATGATTTCATTTATGACAAGATAGTCAGTGCCGGAGAAATATTGTCAACAAGGATAGTCAGTGCATATCTTTCGGTTGCGGGAATAAAAAACCGGTGGATTGATATACGCAAACATCTCAAAACAGGCTCAGAATTCCGTGAAGGTACTGTTGATATGATTGTTACGGAAAACAACATAAAAAAAGCATTTGATTTTGCAAATGACAATATCTATGTAACACAAGGTTTTATCGGTTCCGACAGTGAAGGCAATACCACCACCCTCGGACGTGAAGGGTCGGACTATTCCGCTACACTTATTGCTTCAATTCTTGATGCCGGTAAAGTGATTTTGTGGAAAGATGTTGACGGAGTGTTCAATAGCGACCCGAAACTTTTCAAGGATGCAAAAATCATGAAAGAACTTTCATATCATGAAGCTATTGAACTCTCGTTTTACGGAGCAAAGATAATTCATCCCAAAACTATCAAACCTGCTCAAAATAAGAACATTCCGGTATTCATTAAAAATTTTAAGGTTCCGGATACGGAAGGGTCGGTCATTCGTTATATTGAAGGCTTCAGACCGGAATTCCCCGTTTTCATTGTTAAAAATGAACAAATCCTCATCTCCGTAACACCAAAAGATTATTCATTTGTTGTTGAAAAACACCTGAGCAGATTATTTTCAATACTCAATAAGCTCAAAATAAAAGTCAACCTGATGCAAAACTCCGCCGTCAGTTTCTCAGTCTGTTGTGACAAAATGGAAAGCAATAAACTCAAAGAATTATTGTCCGGACTAAAAAATGAATTCAGAGTTCTTTACAACAAAAATCTTGAGCTCATAACCATCAGACATTATAATGATGAAGGTATTTCAAGAATGCTTAAAGGAAAACAGATTTTAATAGAGCAACGCAGCAGGAATACCATTCAGTTTGTTGTGAAATAGATTTTCATTACTTTTTTTATCAATGCATTGATTGTTTTACGTCTTTTGTAATGGATTTGAGAAAGAGAATGGAGGAAGAATATCACCATTCGACTACGCTCAATATGACTTGATTATGTAACTCTGAACAAAGTCGAAAAGTAGTGACTTCATCTAAATCGAAGAGCGGTAGAAAGACAAGAACTTATTTCTTTAAAATCTTTGTGGTTGTCTTTACGGAATTAACCGATGTGCTAAGAATATAGAAACCGGCAGGTAATTTATCCAACCCTGATACTGCAATCTTGTTTTCCGCCGGCATATTCGAAAACTTACGGGAATAGACAATTTTACCCGCAACATCAAGTATCTCCACCGAATTTATTACTGCATCCTCAGCTTTAACATCAATTAAAAACTCATCATTAAAAGGATTCGGAAAAACATTTACCTGATATTGCGGATTTATTTTATGGTCAAGAACCGTCAGCAAGCTGTTAGCCTGCCAATAATCGGGGATACCGTAACCATAATCGTCGTCGGGATCGGAAAACTGAGAAGCACTTTCACGAATAGCCTCCATAATTTCCGCATTGGTTTTATTGGGATTTGCCTGCCAGAGGCAAGCTACCATCCCGGCCGAGATTGGTGAGGAGAAAGATGTGCCGCTACCCGACGAAACCTGTCCGCTCCACGGATCAATAACTGTTGAACCCGAACCTTGTGCCATTACATCGGGCTTAATTCTCCCGTCAAATGTGGGTCCTCTGGAACTGAACGAGGCAAGATAACCATTCGCATCTACTGCTCCTATCGTAAAGACACTGTCACCGTCGGCAGGTGCCGTTATGTAATACCAGGAAGACGAACCCGAGTTACCTGCGCTGTTGACAGGAATCATACCTTTGCTTGCCGCTATGTCCGCACCAATGGTAATAGGGGTTGTGTTACCGTCCATATCGGCATAAGTATGATTTTGCGACGGATCATCAAACTCACTGTATCCGAGAGATGTATTCAGAACATCGGCACCCACACTATCGGCATACTCGGCACCGGAAACCCAATTTAATTCTTCAATCAAATACTCGGTGCCACCGTCTTCGGTCCTTAACAAATAGTAACTTGCCTGCGGTGCGGTACCCACCAGTTGTCCCGGGAGATTTCCTCCCATAGTTGACAAAACCATGCAACCGTGGTAATGAGCCGTGAATATTTCGGGATTTTGCGGATTTACAAAATCTTTTGTACCGAGTATCCTACCGGAATCCCATAAACTGTCAAAAACCGACAGATTATCGGCATTTAAAAATCCGGCGTCCAAAACGGCAATTATCATTCCCGTCCCATCGTAACCGTTATTATGCAACGGTTCTCCGTTAAGCATATGTATCTGATTATAAGCCGCGCCATAGTCGTATTCATTTACAGCATCCGAAGATTTATAAAGCTCCCGTGAAGGAATGCCTCCAAAGGATTCATTGGCAAAAAAAGGTTTTTCCGTAAAAGTATTATCACCGACTTTTTCATTTCCTTTTCCCACCGACAGTACATACGGCAGAGCCTCAATTGCATCAACAATTGACTGATTTCCGGCATATACCGTTACAGAATTAAACCATTTTGAAACTGTTAAAACCGTAGCTCCGGCATCTTTAACACCCTGAATATACTGGGGATTTACAGGCAGGTCATTCTCTTGAATCTCAATCCCCTGCTTAATACGCCTGTCAATGGCTCTTTGCGATAAAAACTCCTGAGGATTATCAATGGAATAGGGCGAATTATTTTTGTCCGTAAACCGTACCCAATACTTATCCGGGGCAACCTGTCCGAAAAGAACGGTGGAAAACAATGATAAAAAAACGAATAGTTTGAATTTTTGCATTACCGAATATTTAAATTTTTAAAATGTTTATTTAGCTAAAAGACTTCATTTATACATAAAAAGTTGTACACAGCTCAACATAAAACGGTTGTTTTTGTTCAAAAAAGGATACTTTTGCAACCAAACATCTTGAATATTAAGCTATGAGAATAGATATAATAACGATTTTCCCCGAAATGTTCGAGGGGCCTTTTAAACACTCGATTATTAAACGTGCGCAACAAAAAGGAGTTGTAAAGATTAATCTGATAAACCTTCGCGAGTATGCAACGGATAAACACAAAAGGGTTGATGACTACCAGTACGGAGGAGGTTCCGGAATGGTTATGATGGTTGAACCGATAGCAAATTGCATTGATGAACTGAAATCGAAAAATGATTATGATGAAATAATATATATGAGCCCCGACGGTGAATTGTTAACTCAAAAGATTGCCAACAGATTTTCCACCTTTGAAAACATTATCATCCTTTGCGGACACTATAAGGGAATTGACGAAAGAATACGTGAGCATTACATAACCAAAGAAATATCAATAGGCGATTATGTACTTTCGGGAGGAGAGCTTGCAGCTGCAGTTCTGACGGATTCCGTAGTTCGGCTAATTCCTGGCGTTCTTAATGATGAGACGTCTGCTCTGTCGGATTCTTTTCAGGACGACCTTCTTTCGCCTCCTGTCTATACGCGTCCATATGACTTTAAAGGGATGAAAGTGCCGGACATTTTGCTTTCCGGTAACGATAAAAAAATAAACGAATGGAGACTGGAAAAGGCTGTTAAGAGGACAAAGGAGAGAAGACCGGATTTGATGGATAAATAAAAAGCGGACTTGTCCGTCAACATGTCCGCTTTTCCCTGATTATAAAATATTTTATTCCTATTTTGATGACTTTAAAATGTCAACAATCTTATTGATTTCACTATTTGATTTTGCCATAACCGGTAAAATATATCCGGCACCATAAAAATTCGACTCGGGATCTCCTCCAATTAAAGCCCAATTACTATTGCCCTCCTCATAAGTATATGTTGTCGAAGAATTAAAATACTGACCCGTTGCTTCTTCTTTAATCATATTACCATTAGAATCATAAGTAAATGTTATTGTTCCGATACTTGTCCACACATCATTCATATACATTGACATAGCAATGGAAGTAATAACATCACCGGCATATTGAAACTCGGATTTCATTTTGTATGTCATACCCTCAATGCTCATATCATAAATAATATTGGCAAGTTTACCATTTGAAAAAGTAAGAGTGTCTTTGCCTGCATCCAGCCAATTTCCTTCTACCCAAGTATATCTCATAACAGTTGACGGCGTATCCCCTACATAACTGTAAATATATTTATAATCTTTTTGTTCCGCACCGTCATCATACCAGAATCCTTCTTCCAAAGTAAGTTTGTTGTTTGTATATGTATATTGCACTTTGCTATCGGTCATCCAATCGGCACCATTATATTCATAAACAATATCGGACTGCCATTGACCGTTATTATGTGTAATAACCTCCTTTTCACCAAGTTCCCATTCTCCGTCATAATAATCCGAAGTTAACATCTCAAAAGAGTTGTCCGTATAACTATACTCTGTTTTATTATCTTCAGCCCAATCTCCTTTCGTCGACTGGGTGTACTCCATCACCAAACTCAATTTGTCCGAATCATAGGAATAAACATCCTTTATACTACCTTCTCCGGTTGAAATGGATTCAGTCATTCTGTAATTGGTTCCTGACGGGTTATCTCCCCCTCCGTTGTTATTATCATCTTTTTTACAACTTACTACCGCTAAAAATAGTAATGCAAGTAGTACTATACTTTTAAGTTTCATCATTTTTCTCATTTTACTTTAATTTAAATTATTAATTGATTTTTAAGAACTGCAAAAATAGAATTATATTTCATTTGCTACGAATATTTTTAAATAAAGTTTATATCTACTTTTGCAAAAAAAAATTTCTATGAAAAAAATATTATTCTTTTTCATTCTTCTCGCAGTAGCACTGAACGGTTTCGGTCAGTCGCTTGATATCGTTTCCATCTTTTTAAGAGGAGGAATAAATGATGCAAACAAAATGACGGACGCTTATATATCACCTTTGGGAACAGCACTTGGCACGGCGAATAACAGTTCCTGGAATTTTAACTATATAAACGACAAAAAATCCCATTTATGGATTGATCTGAAATACAACTATACATTTGTTCCTTCATCTGCACGGGAATTCGATATTTATGATCTCAATCTTGAGGAGATTACTCCTTCAGACTCCGAAAAACATATAGCACAAACGATCTTCGGAGAAAAAACAAGTATTCAACTTGAAACAAAGGAACATATTATAAATCCTTTACCTCCGTTCGATCAAAAACCACTTGCCACATTCAACTCGGCTGAAGGCATTGGAATGAGAGGATTGAACCTTCCGTACTTAAACATAGGAACAAGCTACAGAGGATTGATATTGATTTTCAGGGGGCTTCCGCCTCTTCCTATTTCCGACTCGCAGGGTAGTATAGGTCTGTGGGGTATCGGTGCCGGATTAACATTCAATGACCTGTTAAAACCCCTGAACGACTTCCCTGTAACATTCAGATTAGTAGCTGCATACAGCTCAACGATAGTAAATGTCAAACAAGATCTGCAACCTGATGAGGCTTTTATAAGTATCTCGGGCGGGCCGTATAACAACCAAAATTTCAGATTAAAAACAAGTGATTTCACAGCAGGTCTTTTTGTTATGAAATCCTTCAAAGTCATAACCACTTCGGTTGGATTAGGGTACAATTCCATTCATTCGACAAGCAAACTTACAGGGACATATCCTATATATGTAAAAGATCCCGCGAGTTTGATAGGGTTTTCCGTTGCGGATATCGAAGATCCCATAAGTATTTCAAACAACGACAATTATTTTAAAGCCGAATTCAATGTGGCGGCACGGTTTAATTTCTTCCTTATAAATGTTAACTATTCAATAGGCAGATACGATAATCTGACGGCAGGTATCGGATTTATTCTCTAACTATTTTAAACAATGGAAAATTCCGCAAAATACAGATACTTCCTGAAACTTGCCTACAACGGAGCAAATTATAACGGTTGGCAAATTCAAAATAACGCACCTTCGGTTCAGCAGACAATAAACGAAGCTTTGAGTACTATTTTGCAACGACACATCAACGTTGTAGGGTGCGGAAGAACTGACGCCGGAGTGCACGCAAAGGAATTTTATGCCCACTTTGATATTGATAAAGATATTTCGAGAGAGAGAGGAGAAATTGTTAGAAGACTAAATCATTTTCTCCCGAAAGATATCGGTATTTTCAACCTGATACCCGTTACCAAAGATGCTCATGCAAGATTTGATGCGGTTTCGAGAAGTTACAGATATATTATCACAACAAAAAAGGACCCTTTTATGAATGACTTCTCCTATTTTGTTCACCACAATCTCAGCCTCAAAAGAATGAATGAAGCAGCCAACATTCTTTTTAATCATACCGACTTCACATCTTTCTCAAAACTGCACACACAGGTCAAAACAAATAATTGTAAAATTTTGAATGCCGGCTGGAAGGAAAAAGGAAATCTGTTGGTTTTTGAAATTACGGCGGACAGATTCCTCCGGAATATGGTCAGGGCAATAGTGGGCACCTTGCTGGATGTGGGAAGAGGGAAAATTTCGGCAGAAGATTTCAATGCGATTATAGAGAGTAAAAACCGCTCTAATGCAGGATTTTCAGTACCGGCCAAAGGACTGTTCCTGATGAAGGTTCAATATCCGGAAAATATGTTTTCATTGAATGGATAACTTATTGTTAAAAAAATAACAATATTTTCTTTTTTTAATAAAAAAATATATACTTTTGCCTGTTAATTGATTAACACTTTACAATAACAATAATAAAAATGGAAACACTACCGGATAAGACCGTAGAAAGATTGAGTCAGTACAGAAGGAGCCTTAATAATCAGCTTGCCAAAGGTAAAGAGCATATTTTTTCGCACGAAATAGCAAATTTGCTCCATATAACTTCCGTGCAGGTACGAAGAGACATAATGTTGATAGGATATTCGGGTACTCTAAGAAAAGGGTATGACATTAAAGAGCTGGTTGATCTTATTGGAAAAATACTTGACACCGATGAGGGACAGAAAATAGCCGTTGTCGGAATGGGAAATATTGGGAAAGCCTTTATCCATTACCTTTACGAAAAACGTTCAAAGCTGAAGGTTGTTGCCGCTTTTGATGTTAATCCCGAAAAGATTGACAAGTCTTATGCCGATGTATATTGTTATCATCTTGATAAACTTAAGGATATAATCGCAAAAGAAAATATTAAAATAGGAATCATAACCACTCCGCCACAGGTGGCTCCCGAGATTTCAGACAAACTTGTTGATGCGGGCATAAAAGGTATATTAAACTACACGCCCAAACCGTTAAGTGTCCCGGAAGGTGTTTATCTTGAAGAGTACGATATGATAACCTCACTCGAAAAGGTGGCCTATTTCGTTAAAAAGAAATAGTTCTTTCATCGAAAAGGTTTTGATTTACCGTTCTCTGTTTTTTTCATACCGTTAACTTTTTTTTCTTGACTTTTAACATTTTTTGTTTATCTTTGAAACCTGATTTCAAAACCGTGTAAAAGTCGTGATAAGAATATTTTTAAATAGAATACTGAAATTTTTATTTTTTAAAAGTAACGTTTCTTTTTTGGAGATACATAAGTATCTGATAGTCAGCCCCCCCTCGAAA
>JALSSR010000230.1 GCA_026984135.1 Bacteroidales bacterium | reverse complement strand
TTCCCCCTCCCTTTAAAAAAAAGAAAGAAACAAAAAAATAATTAAATAAATGAGTAATAAAATTCAACTAAGAAATAGGAAATAATGGTCTATACAAATGAGGGTATTATAGTTTATGAATGATGTGGCACTTGTAAATGCCGATGGGAAAAGTGAACCTGTTAATCTGACAAACAGCGGTTACAGTGACAGCCGGCCCAAATGGGTTATGAAAGGAAATGCAATGATCTGGTTTTCCGACAGGGAAGGAATGCGCAGCCATGGAAGCTGGGGTGCTACAAGGGATGTATATGCGATGTTTTTCAATGAAAAATCCTGGGATAAATTCAGACTTTCCAAGGAAGAATATGAATTATTGAAACTGAAAGAAAAAAAAGAGGATAAGAAAGAGAAGAAAGATAAGAAGGATGAAGAATATGATGAACTGAGGGTTAAGGTTGAAGTTGCGGAACCTGTACAAATTGATATTTTGAATATCGAAGACCGTAAAGCACGTCTTACAATAAACTCGTCGGCCATTGCCGATGCCATTCTTACTTCCGATGGTGAAAAGCTATATTATTTAAGTAAGTTTGAAGATGGTTATGACCTGTGGGTAAATAGTTTAAAGGACAAGGAAACAAAACTTCTTCTGAAACTTAAAGGTGGCGGAGGCTCTATGCAACTTGACAAAAAAGAGGAGAATCTGTTTCTGTTTTCAGGAGGCAAGATAATTAAGATTAAAACAAAGGATAGTAAACCTGTAAAAAAAGAGGTGCAATTTAAGGCGGAGTTTAATCTCAATAAGGCTGTTGAGCGCAGTTATATGTTTGAGCATGTTTGGCGGGAGGTAAAGGAGAAGTTTTATCGTCCCGATCTTGGTGGTGTTGACTGGGATTATTATAAAAAAGATTATAAAAAGTTCCTGCCTTTTATAACCAACAATTATGATTTTGCAGAAATGCTAAGCGAGATGCTGGGTGAATTGAATGGTTCGCATACCGGTTCGGGATACAGGCATAAAGATGAGCACGGAGATAAAACGGCAAGCCTCGGTGTTTTTATTGATTGGAGTTTTGATGGTCCCGGTGTTAAAATTGCTGAAATAATTGAAAAAAGTCCTCTGCAAAAAGACGGTTCAAAAATAAAAGCAGGGAATATAATTGAAAAGATTGATGACCAGCAAATTAAAACAAATACGGACTTTTTCAGACTACTCAATCACAAAGCAGGCAAACAAACTCTGCTTTCGGTTTATGATCCTGAATCCGGCAAAAAGTGGGTGGAGACTGTAAAACCGATTTCTCTCGGACAAAAGGGTCAGTTGCTTTACAAAAGATGGGTGAAAAACCGAATGGTTGAAACCGATAGCTTGTCGAACGGGGAAATCGGGTATGTACATATCAGAAGTATGAACAGTGAGAGTTTCAGGAAGTTTTATTCGGAGTTGCTGGGACGAAATTACGGAAAGAAAGCAATTATAGTTGACACTCGTTTTAATGGTGGCGGATGGCTGCACGACGACCTTGTAACCATTCTCAGCGGGAAAAAGTATGTTGATTTTTACCCGAGGGGTGTTCACTTTGGCTACGATCCAATGAACAAATGGATAAAACCTTCGGTGGTACTCATCAGCGAAAGCAATTATTCCGATGCACATGGATTTCCATATGCATACAAAACACTTGGTATCGGAAAACTTGTCGGGATGCCTGTCCCGGGAACGATGACAGCAGTATGGTGGGAAACGCTTCAGGACAGGACGCTCTATTTTGGAATACCGCAGGTCGGAACAAAAGATCTTAACGGCAACTATCTAGAAAACCGGCAACTTGAACCTGATGTCCGGCAAAGACAGGATTATGAAATTGTTATAAAAGGACGCGACCAGCAATTGGAAAAGGCTGTGGAAGTGTTGTTGCAGAACTCTGACAAGTAATCTGGAAGTATAAGTGCATATAATGCCCCGGAAATCAGTGTAATATCAGATTCCCGGAATACTTATTGTTGCTAGTTCTCTACTTTTCTTAATAGTCCTATCATTTGCCCAATCCCGATACCGATATATATTTTGTCCTCATTTACTTGTATCATCGGAGAGATAGTAAAACCGAAACTTTTTGTGAAAGGAAATTCTACTTTCGAATTGATAATTAAACTAATAGTATTGTATCTTTTGTACTTCCAAGAATAATTTTCACCATGATGAGGATGATCTATTTTTTCCCAATTATAAGGTTCTCTAATTGTAGTATAGCCCAAACCAATTGATAAATTTATTCTTACAGTTCCGTATTTGTTCAAATTATATATCTTTCCGATTGCAAACAGATAATTCTCCATCTGGTCGTATGGATTTTCTGTCCCAAATAGTAAAAAACCGACCACACCTGAAGTATAATCGTCAGGTTGTAATTTGTGTTTTCTTATATTTCCGGTGTATCCGATTTTAAATGAATATGTATTTTTATAAACATAATTCATATTAAGGTCAACTCCAAAATAATTTCCGATATTCATTTCACTGGTGAAATAGATGAAATGATTTTTATCAAATTGAGCTTTTGAACAATTAATAGTGTTAATGAATAGTAATAATATTATGAAAAAGCGAATCATAAAAAAATTATTATATTTTCCGGATAATCCGAATACAAACTATCGCCTTGCAAAATTTGTGCCTTAAGCGAAAACGGCCTGTATCTTAGTTATTGCATAAACTGCAACTGTTCTCTGAATGTACTGTCAATTTCCTTGTAAAGGTCATTCTGTTTATGTGATTTGGCATCCATCGAAAGCTTTTGCATAACACCCATTGCCTGATTGAAATCGGATTCGTAATACTTTTGAAGTTCGGGTTTCAGACTTGCGTAGTAATCAAGGTCTTGCTTGTAATTTTCATATAGTTGTTTTATGAAAGCATTTGCCTTTTCGGTTGCTCCGGCCTGATAATATATTTCTCCGAACGGGATCATATACATATCATACGGGAATTTACTGTTTGGAAATGCTTCCAGTGCTCTGTCAAGAATTTCAACTGCTTTCTCCTTTTCACCTTCCTGAGCAAGAGTTTGCGCCACTCTCATCATATTTTGTTTTGGCATAATACTGTTGCGTTGGCTTTCGCGGTCAACATACACCTTCGGGTCGGCCAGATTTCCCCATTTACATTTGTTTAACAGGATATCATAAGAAGCAATCTGATCAATTCCTCCTACACCTGCGTAGTAGTTTTTTGCAAGTACAGGTAAGAATCTGTAAACAAACCCTGTAAGATGACAATATTTGTCAACATCAAGAACTTTACTGATTGAACTCGGGTTGGCAAAATAGATGGGCCTTTTCCAGTTGTTACTTGCAATTATATCAAGAAGCATCAGGTCGTTTTTATAAAGATATCTTTGTTTTACATCCCATTTTATCTCCGGAACTATTTTGTCATACATATATTCCGGCACAAGTTTGTTTTTAACAATATATGCCGAATCAATGGTAAGCTTAAACTTTTTTGTAGGAGAAAAATTAACCTTATCACCACTTGTAAATGTTAGCTTGGTTCTATCATCATTGCTGGCAATAAAGTTGATAATATCTTTAAGTTCTTGATACCCCTTAATATTTGTATTATAGAATGCCACCATATTATTTACCCCGTTTTCATACTCATCATAGGTAAGTGTGAAAGGTAGCGGATCCGAATCATAGGCTTTTCTCATCATCTGATGTACATACCAATGGCCGGACGCCAGCATATAGTTAACAACCCGCACGTCGGTTCTAACACCTTCCACTTCCTGTGCATACCACAGTGGGAATGTATCGTTATCACCGTTTGTAAATAATATTGCATTTGGTTCGCAAGAGTTTAAATAATCGGATGCAAAATCCAAAGTTGCATATTTTCCTGATCTGTCATGGTCGTTCCAACCCTCTTTTGCCATTATTCCCGGGACAAACAGCAAAGTGACGACCGTTACGACAATTGCGGCACTTTTCTCGTTCATTTTTTTGCTCAATGAGTCGAAAATGGCAAGCACTCCAAGTCCTATCCAAATAGCAAAAGCATAGAAGGAGCCTGCATAAGCATAGTCACGTTCGCGGGGCTGATACGGATATTGATTCAGGTAAACAACAATGGCAAGACCGGTCATAAGGAACAACAGCATAACAACAAGGGTGTTTTTATTGTCAGTATTTAGCTGAAAAAACAGACCGATCATTCCAAGCAAAAACGGAAGCATATAAAATTTGTTGTATGCCCGGCTTTTCATATTGTCGGGAAGGTCTTTTTGCGGGCCGAGTCCCAGAATATTCGAGTCGAACCAGTCAAAACCCGTTAACCAGTTTCCATGGTCAATTTCTCCCTGACTTTCAATATCATTTTGTCTTCCTGAAAAGTTCCACATAAAATACCGGAGATACATATGTCCAACCTGATATGTGAAAAAGAATCTCAGGTTCTCACCAAAGGTAGGTTTCATTTTAACTTCGGTAGAACCGTCGGGGTTGGTAATTTCAATGGGAATACCTTTTATCTTTCCCCATTTTTTATACATCTGGATATGACCGGGCTTTTGTGAGCTCCACATTCTTGGGAAAATAGTGCAAAATCTCGGGTCGTAAACAGGAATAGTTTGTTTTCTGGAATCGGTAATAATGTATTTTCCTTTCTTCTCGTCTTTCACATAAATAGGTTTCCCATCCTTTGCATCAATTGTAGGTGCATTGTAATACTGACCATATGAAATAGGCCAGTCACCATACTGTTCACGGGCAAGGTAAGATAGAAGACTGATAGCATCTTCCGGTTTGTTTTCATTTATCGGCGGGTCGGCATTTGCCCTTATGATGATCATAAAAAACGATGAATATCCGATAAGAATAAATGTAAAACTTAATAATATGGTATTTGCTAACACCTTGTTTTTCCTGATTGTATAGCGAATGCCCCATACTACGGCTCCGATAAGGATAATAAAATAGAAAATAGTTCCGGAGTTAAACGGCAGACCGAGAGTATTTACAAAAAAGAGCTCAAACACACTTGAAAGTTTTACAATCCATGGAATGATGCCGTTCATAATAAATCCGAGTAAAAGAACGGAGAGAATGCCCGTAACGATTATTCCCTTTAAAGAAGGTTTATATTTTTTGAAATAATATACAAACGCTATTGCCGGAATTGCAAGCAGGTTAAGGAGGTGTACACCAATTGATAATCCTATTAGGAAGGCAATTAGAATTATCCACCGCATTGAGTGCTTGTCATCAGCTTCGCTTTCCCAGCGTAATATTGCCCAAAATACCACTGCAGTAAAAGCTGACGACATAGCATAAACCTCACCTTCGACAGCCGAAAACCAGAAAGAATCGGTGAATGTATAAGCCAATGCTCCTACAATTCCGCTACCGAAAACGGCAAACATCTTACCCTCTGTCATTTCACCGCGTGAAGTAACTATCTTTTTGGCCATATAAACGATTGTCCAGAAAAGGAACATAATTGTAAGACCACTTGAAAGGGCCGACATAATGTTTATCATTAAAGCAACTTTGGAAGTATTTCCGAAGGCGAGCAACGAAAAAACACGACCTATCATCTGAAACAAAGGTGCTCCCGGCGGATGCCCAACCTGAAGCTTGTAAGCGGTGGCTATGTATTCTCCGCAGTCCCACCAGCTTGCGGTAGGCTCCGTGGTAAGAATGAAAACCAATGATGCAACGGCAAATATGATCCAGCCGATTATAAGGTTTATCTTTTTAAATGAGTTCATTTGTTTCAAATATTGGATTTAAAAAATTCGAGGCGAAATTAAGCATTTTCAATTCATTAATTTATGAAATTAAAAAATATTAACAAAAAATTTGTTTTTACGTCTTAAAAAAACAGTTGTGCAAATATCTATGAGGCATAAAGTTTCTATTGAAAACCGCACCGGGTCATTGCTAATAATCCCTGAACTTCAATAACACTATCCCGCGAGTTCCTCTTCACGTTTATCGTAAACCCGTTTTGAAATTTTTATGCTCATTTCATAGAGCAACAACAAAGGTATGGAAACCAGTATTTGGGAAAATACATCGGGTGGGGTTATTATTGCAGACAATATTAAAACTATCACAAACATTACTTTTCTGTTTTTTCTGAGAAACTGGGGTGTGACTATTCCTATTTTTGTCAGGAAATAGACAAGTATCGGAAGTTCAAATACCAATCCCACCGAAAGTGTAACGGAAACAACAGTGCTGATGAACGAGTTCAGATGTATCTGATTTGCAACCTGGTCGCTGACGTGGTAATTGCCGAAAAAGTTTAGGGTAAGAGGTACGAGGATGAAATAAGCGAAGAAAACACCTGTTAGAAACAGTATTGAACCCGCCGCAACAAAACCTTTGGAATATTTTTTCTCCTCAGGTTTTAATGCCGGCACAATAAATTTCCAAAATTCCCATAGCACGTAAGGCAAAGCTACAATAAAACCTGCCACAAAAGAAATATACATGTGGGTCATAAATTGTCCTGACATGCTGATATTCTGAAGTATCATATGCGCATCTCCAAGGCAAAGAGACTCTACCGAAAGATAATTTCCCAGTTCGCAAAGAAGTCGGTTGGTTATAAAATTCGAATCCTTTGGGGCAAGAATAATTGTGTCGAAAATAAAATGTTTGTTTAAAAATGCCACAATAGCAAGAATAATTATTGCCGCCAACGACCTGAATATATGTTTTCGCAGCTCTTCAAGGTGATCCCAGAACGACATTTCGTTCTCTTCAGGCTCCTCCTTCGGTATAATCTTTTTTGTGGATATCTGTTCCTCCATGGGTGCAAAGATATGGAAATGAATTAAAATAGATAAAATTTTACCGCATTTGATTTTTTAAGAAGACTATATTTTTACTTCCTGCTTACAAGCGATATAAAAATATATATCAGAATAATAAGTGGTATTGCCGTGTAAAACAATAGTATAGTAAGCAAAGCGGAAATAATAAGAAAAGAGTATCTCACTTTATTTTCACTCAGACTAAAGGTTTTAAATTTTAACGACATCAGAGGTAATTCCGCCACCAGCAGATACGAGAAAACAAGGATAAACGGGATTAAGAATAGGGTGTTTGTTATAACATTTGCAAAAATACCGGTATCAATGCCCAATAAATTACCGTCCTGACGTAAAATCAAGGGAAAAGATGCAATCATCAGGGCGTTGGCAGGTGTCGGCAACCCGATAAAAGATTCCGATTGCCGTACATCAAGATTGAATTTTGCCAGTCTGTAGGCAGACATTGCAGGAATAAGAAATGCAATGAACGGAGTCAAATTTCTGCCGGCTATTACTATTTCGGGGCAGGATGCGGAAGTTAGTAATAAAATATATAGTATCATTCCCGGGGCAAGTCCGAAAGAGATTACATCTGCAAGTGAGTCCAGTTCTTTTCCGATATCCGAACTGACCTGAAGCATCCGGGCGGCAAATCCGTCAAAAAAATCGAAAACCGCTGCTATTCCTATCAGCCAGGCAGCTACGGTAAGGTTACCTTCAAGTGCAAAAACAATGGAGATGCTCCCTGAAATAAGGTTTAAAAGGGTGATTATATTGGGTATCTGTGATTTAAACATACTTTATTTTATTCTGTGTTTTGCATATTGCAAACAAATTTCAGGAAATGCAAAGGTATTAAAAGAAATGAATAAAAACAGGATAGTTTTTAGCAATAGTGAAATATTGCTGTAGTGCAGTATCATTTGTTTACCGGTTTCATTAAATATTTTTTGAAAAATGATACTACTTCTGTTTTTTCAAATATTTGCAGCAATTATGATACATACAGATGCCGAAAATTATTACGGAAACGGCAAGTGCCGTTAGTGCAATGATATTAAAAGTTTTTGTTGATACCGATGCACAACATTCTGCAAATCCCGACACTATAATAAACAGATAAAGTGCAAAGCCGATTACTCCCGATAAAAATCCGAAATTTACCAAAAAGATTTTCATAACATTACGATTTTAATTTTTTACAAATATAAATTATTTATATATGAAAGTCAAGTGTATTTAATATTTTTTTATCATTTATTAATTTGCACAATTTATTATACTTTTACCCCCGAATATGAATGGAATATCAAGAATAGATATAAAGGATTTCAATTATGATCTTCCCAAGGAGAGGATCGCCCAATTTCCGATGGAAAAGCGGGATGAGTCGAAACTTGTTATTTACAAAGAGGGAAATATTTCGGAATCCGTTTTTAAAAATATTCACGACTTTTTGCCGCAGGACAGTTTGATGATATACAACGAAACGAAAGTTGTTCAGGCACGGTTGCTTTTCAGGAAAGAGACCGGAGCGCAGATTGAAGTTTTCTGTCTGGAGCCGGTACGGCCGACAAGCGAAATTCATCAGGCTTTTGGGCAGCAATCGGGAATAGTGTGGAAATGTCTTGTGGGAAATTCGAAAAAGTGGAAAAGCGGCAGACTTGAAAAGCGGTTTGATTTTGATGGAAAGGAAGCTCTGTTAACAGCCGAAAGGGTAGAGGTTAAACAATCCTATTCGCTGATAAAGTTTGCGTGGCAACCTTGCCGGCTTACATTTTCCGATATTCTGATACACTCCGGCATTATACCCCTTCCGCCGTATATGAACAGAAAAGCTGTGGAGGCTGATAAATACCGCTATCAAACCCTTTATGCCAAATCCGAAGGTTCGGTAGCTGCTCCTACAGCCGGATTGCACTTTACGGAAGATGTTTTTGCCGCGTTAAGGAAAAAAAATATAAGATTTGAACAGGTTACACTACATGTAGGTGCGGGCACATTCAAACCTGTTGCTTCAGACGACATTCGTGAACATGAAATGCATTCCGAGCAAATTTATGTAGAAAAACGGACAATCGAATCCGTTTTAAAATATCATCAGAAAAATATTATTGTTGTGGGGACTACTACCACGCGCACACTTGAAAGTCTGTATTGGTTCGGAGTAAAACTGATTGTGGATAAAATTCAACCGGAATCAATAAATATTAATCAGTGGGACCCTTATAAGCCTGAATATAACAAGGATATATCCGTTGGCGATTCCTTAAATGCCGTTTTGGAATTGATGGAAAGGAGGAATGCGGATGTTATTACGGGTGAAACACGCTTGATGATAGCACCCGGATATAAATACAGGATTCCGGGAATAATGATTACAAATTTCCACATGCCTCAAAGTACATTGTTGTTGCTTGTTTCGGCTTTTATCGGTGACAAATGGAAAGAGGTTTACAACTATGCTTTGGAACATAATTTTCGTTTCCTGAGCTACGGGGATTCTTGTTTGTTTTTTAGAAAATAATGTTGTATATTTGCAACATTAATATAAATGTAACAATGGAGAGAGTAACTCACATACCGCGATATACCTACGACGATTACAAAACATGGAAAGATGACTGGGAATTAATTGACGGTTTGCCCTATTCTATGAGTCCTTCTGCAGTTGCAAAGCATCAGAAAATTGCAGGTGAATTGTTTTTTCAGATAAAGAGCAGGCTAAATGAAGATAAATGTAAAGACTTATGTACGCCATATTATGAATTGGATTGGGTTATTAATGAAAGTACAATTGTCAGACCTGACATAGCAATTATTTGCGGCCAAAAACCGATTGATTTTATCTCTAAGGTTCCTTACCTTATTGTTGAAATACTCTCGGAATCATCAAGTTATCGCGATAGAATTGTAAAAAAGGAGTTGTACGAGCAACAAAAAGTCAGATACTATATCATTGCCGACCCCGATACGAAAAGCACTGAAATTTATGAATTGATTGACAATAAGTTCAGACAAACAGAATCCACCGGTTTTAATCTTACCGAAGAATGCGAAATTTCGCTTGACTTAACAGCTATTTGGGAATAAAAAACTTCCGGGTGAACAAAAACCGTATGGTAATGCTCACCCGAAAGATTTGAAATTACTATGCTTTTTCCTCAAACTTTTTCAACATACAAATCAGGTCCACAACCCTGTTGGAGTAACCCCATTCGTTGTCGTACCAATTAAGGGTTTTGATGATTCGTTTTCCAAGAACCCTTGTAAACTCGGAGTCATAGATTGACGAGTATGTGTTTCCCACAATGTCGGAAGATACCAGTTTATCTTCGGAATAAAGAAGTACATTCTTCATTCTTTCGGAACGCGAAGCCATTCTAACGGCAGCATGTACATCTTCGACCGTAACATCTTTTTCAACTTCGATGACAAGGTCAACAATAGAGCCGTCCGGTACGGGAACACGCGAAGCCATTCCGTCAAGTTTTCCGGCAAGAGCGGGAATAACCTTCCCCACTGCAATTGCAGCACCGGTTGTTGTAGGAATAATATTTTCTGCGGCGGCACGGCCTCTCCTCCAGTCTTTATGCGGGACATCGGCAAGACGCTGATCATTGGTGTATGCGTGCGTAGTTGTCATCAAACCTTCGATGATACCGAAGTTGTCATTTAATACTTTTGCCATAGGAGCAAGGCAGTTTGTCGTACAACTGGCGTTTGAAATAATTTTGTGTTCCGGTTTCAAACCGTCTTCATTAACACCGATAACAACGGTATAATCAATTTCATCCTTAGCGGGAACCGTAAGTACAACCTTTTTAGCACCGGCATTGAGATGTGGTGTCAGTTTGTCTTTGGTTCTGAAAATACCCGTTGCTTCCACAACCACATCAACTTTAAGTTCTTTCCACGGCAATTCGTTGGGGTCTCTGACGGCAAGCATTTTCACCTTTTCATTGGGAGTTATCAGATAATCATCTTCAAGTTTAACATCCTGGCCAAAGCCTTTCATAACCGTATCATACTTAAGTAAATAAGCTAATACGTCATCATCGAAAAGGTCGTTTATTGCAACGACATCAATATCTTTTCTGTTGTTCAGGATTCTGAAAACAGAACGTCCTATTCTGCCAAATCCGTTAATTGCTACTCTCATTTGGCACCTCCTTTCTTATCTGCTTTATCATAAGCTATTATTAATTCTTTAATTCTTGCTGCCATCGCATAAGCACTGTGGTACCAGGTTAAGGTTTTTACCATTCTACCCGGGGATAATAATGTTGCTTTTTTATCGAAAATAACCGAATGACTGTTGTTAACAACATCCGTTGAAACTATAGGATCATCCACAACCTGAACAATACCCGGCATTTGTTTGGCAGCTTTGTCCATTACCTTGTTTATTTGCTCCACTGTAATACCTTTATTCAACACGGTTGTCATATCAAGCAGAGAGCCGTTTGGTACAGGGACATTCAATGCGGTTCCTTCAACTTTATCCTTAAACTCAGGCATGATATATTCAATCCATTTGGGAGCTGTTGTGTCAACCGGAATAATATTCTCAGCTGCCGACCGGCTGCGTCTGAAGTCCGCTCCGGCCCTGTCTCTCAGCGGTTGGTCGGAAGTGTAAGAGTGAACCGTTGTAAAAACAGAATAATCAACACCGAAGTTCTCCTCAAGAATTTTGAGCATTATGGCCGAAGCATTTGTTGTTGCCGAGCCTGCCGATACCAATTTGTCCGAAGATTTGATAGTATGGTCGTTAACGCCGAAAATAACTACTCTGTCAATAACTTCCGTCGGAACGGTAGTTAGCATAACTCTTTTTGCACCTGCTTTCAGGTGTTTTTCCATATCGCTTTTAGTACGGTGTGTCCAGGTCCCGTCAACAACAATGTCAACATCAAACATATCCCAGGGTACTTTTCCCGGGTCTCCTCCCGACACAAACCTTGCTTTTCCGTTCTTCGACACCAAAAAGTTCCCTTCCAGTTTCGGCCTTACTCTTCCTTTTGTTTCGGCACTGACAAGGTATGTAAGTATTTCCGGTTTGCCAAAATCGGAAATTACAACTACCTCTATCCTGTCATCCTCCATACACATCCTGTAGATATGCCTGGGGATTTCGCCAAACCCCTTTAATCCTAATCTTATTTTACTCATAATTGTTATTTTAATCAGTTAAAAACTAATAACTTATTAAGATTTTTTCAAAACCCTAATTTTTTGCAAATGTAATTCATTAATACAAAAAATCCTATATTAAAATATGTTAAGAAAACATTAAATATTATGTTATTGTTCATTTTTGTAAATGATAAATCCGGGTTGTGGTTATGTGTTCTCCCGCCTGACCATACACCCGCCTGACCGTACGCCCGCCTGACCGTACTGGCAGGGGCAGGGGCAGGGTAGCGCCGGGAAAGAGTGCCGGCCTAATCCGAAAGCAAATATTTTGGGATTTGTAATCCCGGGTATAAAGAAAAGGCCGGATAGCAAGGTTTGTTGGTGATGACGAGTACTTTACCCCTCTAAATCTCCCCTGAAGGTGAGACTAATGAAAGATTTGTCGAAAAATAAAATTTCCGGCTAAAAGCAGACTTTTAATAAAAGATTTTGTGGTTTTTGTGTTTTGGTGGTAAAAAAAATAAAACACTAAAACTCAAATGACACTAAATCCCACGAAAAATTACTACTTCACAATAATCGTCCGGGTAACTACCTTTCTTTGATCATAATTTATCACGACAAGGTAAATGCCGGAGCTCCATCCTCTTACGTCAACAGTAATTTTGTCTTTGTTCGGAACCGGGAGTTCTTTTTGCAGGTTTCCGGTATTATCATAAATTCTAACAATTGCATTTTCCAGACCGCCTGACAAGTAAGATATTTCAAAATAATCGGATGCCGGATTGGGAAAAATTGAAAACTTCTCTTTTTCAGCTAAGTTGATATCCGTGTAAACAACGGTAAAACTCTGCTCGGGTGCAAATTGGGAGCCTTCAAAAGTGTTATCTATGGTTTGAACGGACCAGTAATAAGTATTTCCTTCGGCAAGACCTTTTACTTTCATCATATTGTTAAGTGAAGTGTTACCGAAAGAAGGAACTTTTCTGTAACCGCCGTTCATCGAAGACATTGGGGAAATTATATCGTAAACACCGCTTTGTGTACCGAGACATATATTATATGTAAGGCCGTCCTGAGGTGTTTGTGTGTCGTTTGCCTTGTCCCACGATAAAATAACTTCATCGCCCGAAGTGGTAAACGTCAGATTGTCAGGTGAGTCCGGTGCAAAGTTAGGCAGTGAGCCGTCATTTTTGTAAAGGAATGAAAAGCTGCTTCCTCCCGAATTAATTCCCGACAGAATCAGGTCGAGGTCGGTATCATTATCGAAATCGCCCCAGCATACAAAGCTGCGTTCTGCTGCTACCAGGTTGGCATTGTTAACCTGATTAAAAAAGTCGTTACCAACATTTTCATACACGGCAGATGTAAAACTTCCGCAGCCGGCAAGTTTACCTGTAATTGCAATGTCAAGGTCACCGTCGTTGTCAAAATCGCCCCAGGCTGCACTTCCCATTGCTACCGGAGGAAGGCCTGCGTAAATGTTAGTAAAGACATTGTCTCCGTCATTTCTGTAAACAAATGCTTTTTGTTCGATATAATCGTCAAAACCCATTATCAGAATATCAAAATCACCGTCGCTGTCATAATCGCCCCATTTGACGGCACCGGAATTCAATCCGGTAATTTCAAGAAGTATTTCCTCAAAGGTTCCTTCATTATTTTTATAAAGATATGCTTTCATTCCCCCACCCGTATCACCTGTCAACAAAAGATCAAGATCGCCGTCGCCATCATAATCCGCCCAGTCGGCACGGCTTCCACTCATATCAATAAGAGATATTCCGGAGTCGGTGAAACTGTGGTCGCTATTATTTGTATAAATTCTTGTTTTCCAGCCGCCGGTAATGCATATGTCCAAATCTCCGTCATTATCATAATCGCCCCAAACTGCAAAACTGTAGTCGCCAAAATATTCAAAATCATTTGGAACTTCAATAAAACTGCCGTTTTCATTTTTATAAAGAAAGGTTTTGCTTTCAGCATTTTCGCCGGTAATCAGGATGTCAAGATCGCCGTCGTTGTCATAATCGCCCCATACTGCAGCTCCCTTGGTAACACCTATCAAACCTGCATTTATATCCGAAAAAGTACCGTTATCATTATTGTAAATTATTGCAACAGGAGTTCCCGAAGTAGTTTGTCCGCACATTAAAATATCGAGGTCATTGTCGTTGTCGTAATCACCCCAGGCAAAACAGGAGTTCGAGACACCTGTCAAACCTGCGTTTATATTTGTGAAAACCTGGGCATTTAAGATTGATGCAAATATTAAAGGTAAAAATAAAGCGATTGTATTTTTCATAATGATGCAAAAATATAATAAAATATTGAGTAACAAAAAAAGGAGGTACTTTTCAGTCCTCCTTTTTTTGTTAAAAAACTGTTAATTTTTAGTTCTTTCCTTGTAGGTTTTAATACCTTTTTTCAGGAAATCAACAAAGGCATCCACATCAAGGTCATAAGCTCTTGGAGTTACGAGAAGTTCACCGTTGTTATCAAGCAGGACATAAAAGGGTTGAGCATTCATATCGAAGCGAGAGACCTGAAAATCGGCATTCTTTTTTCCGATAGATTTTTTAACTTTTCCGTCATATTTTGAAGTTATCCATTCGTCTTCGGGAAGTCTTGTTTTATCGTCAACATATAAAGCTATCAACACATAATCGTTCCTGAGTATTTTCAAAACTTTGGGATCGGACCAAACATTGGCTTCCATTTCACGGCAATTAACACAACCATGCCCTGTAAAGTCAATAAAGACAGGCTTATGTAGTTTTTTTGCACATTTCATTCCCTGATCATAGTCAAAATAGCCTTCCAGTCCGTGAGGAAGATGCAGGATATCGGCATATTTGGGATTTTCGCAAAGTTCGGTGGGCTCTTCACCGTTGCTGCCGACACTATATGTTTTCAGATTATCACGTATGATGGCATTGATATCAAAATCATGAGTTTGTTGAGGCGGCAGATATCCCGACAAAGCTTTCAATGGAGCACCCCACATTCCGGGGATAAGATAAACCACAAAAGAGAAAGTTATGATTGCCAAACCGAGACGCGGAACACTTAAATAGGGGTAATCCGAGTCGTGGGCAAATTTTATTTTACCAAGGAAATACATTCCCAACAGGAAGAAGGTAACAATCCAAATAGCAAGATAAACCTCCCTGTCGAGGATACCCCAGTGATAGGTTTGATCGGCAATACTGAGGAATTTTAAGCCGAGTGCAATTTCCACAAATCCCAGAACGACTTTTACAGAGTTTAGCCAGCCTCCGGATTTGGGCATCTGTTTAAGCCACCCCGGGAAAAAGGCGAACAGCGTAAAGGGTAGGGCAAAGGCTATTGAAAATGCCAGCATGGCAAATATGGGCTCGAAAACCGCTCCCTGTGCCGATTTTACAAGTACTGTTCCCACAAGAGGACCGGTACAGGAAAAAGAAACAAGTACCAGTGTCAATGCCATAAAGAAAGCTCCGATGATACCGCCTTTGTCTGCCTTTGAATCGGCTTTGCTAACCATCCAGCTCGGAAGTACAATCTCAAACATTCCGAGGAAAGAGGCGGCAAAAATCATAAATATCAGGAAGAAAAGTATGTTGGGTATCCAGTGCGTACTCAGCCAGTTAAAGATGTCAGCCGTAACTGTTTTCCCTCCGACAAAATATGTGATCATAATAATAATTGCAATGGGTAGAGTGTATAAAAGTACAATTGATATACCGTATGCCGATGCCTGAATTCTTCCTTGTCGTTTGTTTTCACCACCTTTCAGAAAAAATGTTATCGTCATAGGTATCATAGGGAAAACACAGGGAGTTAATAGTGCAACGAATCCCCAAATTATTGCCTCCAGAATTATATCCCACATTGATTTGTTGGCATTGAATTCCAGACTTTTATCGGCTGCTTTTAATTCTTCGGTTGTGGAAGTGCCGCCTGCTTTGACGACGGTTTCGCCGGCTGTGGATGTGCTACCGGTTGTACCGACGGTTTCTCCGGTTGTTCCCGGAAATGAGAATTTAAACTCCCGGTCGTCGGGTGGAAGACACATCTCGTCATTACAACACATAAACTCAAGATAGCCTTTTATAGTCAACGGTTTCGGACTCGTTACCCTGATCTTTGCTTTGAACTCGGCCTTATTTGCATAAAACTTAAGTTTCATATTAAAGTTGGGATCGAATTCCTCAATGGGTTTTGTCTCTTCAAAGGTAACCTGATATAAACTGTCACCTCCGTTTTCAAAATCTTCAACCCTTGTAATTTTTATATCCTTATCAACGAATTCAAATCCGTCAAGATTATTAAAAACGAAAGAGGTGGGTATGGGGCCGTTATCACCAATATGTTGTGAATAAAGATGCCATTTTTTTTCAATTGTGGCTTTGAAAATAAGTTCATATTCATTATTTCCAAGCTCTTTTTTCGAATGGCTCCATTTTACAGGTTCCTGAATCTGGGAAAAACCTGCATTCACAAAAAATAAAACTACAAAAAACAAATACAACTTCTTTTTCATCTATATGTTTTTTTATGCTTATGAATACTAATTGTAAAAATGACAAATAACAAAATTGAATAGTTGTCAAAAAGGCCGTAAAATTAACAATTAAATCTGAAGAGGTATGTGTTGCCGGATAAATCTTTAATAATCGGGTGCTTTTCCGGCGCTGTTGCCAGTGCACAGTCGCCGGTTGAGCAGCAGCTTCCTACGTAGTCCGGCAAGATTCCGGTGCCCACAGGCCTGCGCACAAAACTTACGGGATTTTGAAGAATCCGTTTTATATAATAATATGTAATGAGGTTAATCTTTCAACAGGGTAATTGAACCTTTAACCTCCCGGTTTATAGGTCCGAAAAGTGAATTTTCGGCAAACGTCGCTACGAAGAAATAGGTTCCGGGACTGCAAATACCACCATTATTCTGATCAGTACCGTCCCATTTAAAATAGGGGTCATCCGATTTATAAACTATTGTTCCCCAACGGTTGAAAATAGTGATTTTGAAATTACGAACGGAATTAATGGAGTCGGCGTGATATATGTCGTTAAAACCGTCCCCGTTGGGTGTAATGACATTGGGAAACCATATTCTCCCGCATTCGTCAATGTCAACGCATTCAACATTACTGTACAAACTTTGATTCCATAATGAATCAAGTGCTGTAACCGTAAAGCATCCCACTGTTGACAGAGGGTCGGTTTGAAAAACATAAGAAGTATTGTTTGTCGAGTCAATCAGACTAAAATCACTGTTTTCATTTTGAGCATAATAAATATAATATTTCAGCTCCTCTTCCGCGCATGTATCGGGATAGACCCAGGTCAGATTATTAATCAGTAAATCACAATCGGCAGAAACCGACAGGATTGGAGAGCAAGGCGGAATATTGTCAACAGGCTTATCACAAATTTCCTGAGAATAATTGATGATGGGATCTACCATTCCCTGTGAAGAATAATAACCGACGGATTTTACCAAATAACAATACTCTTTTCCGTTTATGAGTCCGGAGTCAGCATACTGAGGAACAATTGAATATCCGATGGAGTCAAAGTTCCCGGTTGCAGGATTTTGTCTGTAAATTACAAACTTGGAATTAATCCATGGTTGATCGTCATTCCAATGAAGCGTAAGCTTTTGATCCGAAGGAACTGTTGTCAGGTAAATGGATGGTGCGACCACGGAAGAGCCGATAAAAAAGTAGTTGTCCGGCGGGTCATTATTATAGAAATCAATTCTGTAAAAATACTTATAGTCCTTTGTATTCAAATTATTATCCGTGTAAAGCGTATCATTTATTCCTGCGGAAGTGTAAACTTTTACAAATTCGGCCCCGGGTTCACTGCTTTTTCTGTAAACCTGATATTGAAATGGCCCCGGTGTTTGGGTAAAGTCAAGTTCAGTAGGTTTAGACCAGGCAATATAAACGGAACCTGTTTGGGTGTTGGTATTGTTTATACTAACATTCGTAATTATGGGCAAATCTTTTTTCAGTTGGGCGCAAACCTCCTCCGAGGCATAACCTTCCGTTGCATCACCAAAAACAGCGGTTATCATATAACAATACACGATGCCGTGATTTAAACCTGCGCCGTCATTATCATCCGTATATGTTATATTTTCCTTACCGCTTATCTCTTTAATCTTTTTATAACCGGTGTATTCCGGTACTCCAATCTCACAAGGGCCTGGTTGGAATCCATAAAAATCCGGTTTCCTGTAAATCATATATCCGGTTGCATTTTCACAAGTGCTTTCGTCCCACGACAGAATTATTGAGTTTCCCAAAGGAACGGCTTCGGGATTTTCAGGTGCAGGTCCCACAACTGTGATGCCCACTGCTTTATATGCAGTAAGGCTTACCGGATACGAATCGTCAACCGCTTTAAAATAAGCCGGGTAGGCACTTTTTCTGATATGGGAGCATTTTGTTTCCCAATAAAAAATTGCAGTATCTGCTCCAAAACCTACGGAAGGATTAGGCTGAAGTTCTGCCGGCGATTCATTGACTAAAAAAGGTCCTCCCGTAGCAGTCAGGGTTATTTTATCATTATCCTGGTCATATGTTCTCACTTCAAAAGAGAGTGTATCGCCTGCTTCCACACAAGTATCGTTAATTGTAAATATCTCCGGCGGATTATTGCTGCAGGCATCAATTAAAATCTGCATATCGCGTTCCACAGAGCCAATCATCTGCCCGTTTCTCCACTCCTCAATGAGAAAAGCAACATTATACTCTCCCTGCTGAACCGGAGTGTCCCATACAAGATCACCCGAAATATTATCAATATGAAAAGTGTTTGAAGCAAGCGGAAATGTATATCCGGGAATTTCCTGTCCGTCATAACCTTTGCAAATAGTCAACTTATAAGATAGGCTGTCTCCGTCGGGGTCGTAAGCAGCGGGGTTATGGACATATAATTTGTTCACACACCCGTAATCCAGGGGCGGATTTAATAATTGTACGGAATTGTTTGTACCGAGAAAAGGGTTGATTACCAGTTTTGTTTCGATATAAAAAGGAATATTAACGGAATTGGGAATGTTAATAATACCATAGTTCCTGTTGGGGTCTTCCATCGAAATTGTATATGTTGCCGCTCCTGCATATGTATGCTGTCCAATATAGATATTTTTACGGACAACCGCCGTAAGATCGGTAAAATTGTCACGAGGAAGAACCGATGAGGTTCCATCACCCCATTTTATTTCAAGTTCAGGCCTGTCGGCAGGACTTGGAGAGTAGGTGTAAGTGACAATGGTAACTTCGTAGGTCAGTCCGCTGATATGTTTGTAGGTAATTTCGCCTGCCCTCTCATGCGTTGCAAAAGAGCTGACAGAGAGCAAAACGACGAACATAAAAGTATAGAAAATACGTATCATAAACCTATCACTTGAAGTCAAATCTAAAGGGAACCAAAAATACAAATTTTATTCCTTAAATTTACTAACGATTCAAAAAAAGGAATATTGAATTCTTTGCAATATTAAAAACAATTGACGAATTATGAATTTAAATTGTAATTTTGTAGCAAAATTTTCCTTAAACTTCAGTGAATATGGTAAAGCCGGATACGGAAAAAGAAAGACGTTTGATAGTTAATCACTACCGAAGGTTGCTTCATGCCTGGAAGCCTAACCGTCCGGAAGACAGGGCGTTGGTACGGAAGGCTTTTAATTTTGCCGCTGAGGCACATAAGGATATGCGCCGCAAAAGTGGCGAACCGTACATAATCCACCCTGTTGAAGTTGCCCGTCTTGTTGCATCCGAAATCGGGCTTGGAAAAACTTCAATAGTCTGTGCTTTACTACACGATGTTGTTGAAGATACCGAGTATACTTTATCCGACATTGAGAACCTTTTCGGCAAAAAAGTGGCTAAAATCATAGATGGACTAACCAAAATCGAAGATATTTTTGATAAAAACTCTTCTTATTCAATACAGGCCGAGAATTTTAAAAAAATGCTCTTGACCCTCTCAGACGATGTCAGGGTGATTTTGATAAAACTGGCCGACAGATTGCATAATATGCGTACCCTTGATGCTATGCCAAAGCACAAGCAACTGAAAATAGCCTCCGAAACGCTTATGCTTTATGCTCCTTTAGCCCATCGCTTCGGACTGTACGCTATCAAAACCGAACTCGAAGATCTCTCTTTAAAATATACGGAACCTGAAATTTATAAGGCAATAACAGAAAAACTACAGGAAACCGCAAAGGACCGTAAACTCTTTATTAACAGATTTATCTATCCCATAAAAAAATCGCTGAGCAGACAAAATTTCAAATACGAGATCTTTTCAAGAAACAAATCGGCTTTCTCCATCTGGGAGAAAATGAAAAGGAAAGAGATTCCCCTGGAAGAGGTTTACGATCTGTTTGCAATCAGGATAATTATTGATACGGAGCCTGAAAATGAAAAGGTTGACTGCTGGAAGGTTTATTCTTCCATAACCGACAACTACCGTCCGAACATAGACCGCCTGCGCGACTGGATATCAATACCTAAGGCCAACGGGTATGAAGCTCTGCACACAACGGTTATGAGCAAGGATGGAAAATGGGTGGAGATACAAATAAGAAGTCGCAGAATGGATGAGATTGCCGAAAAAGGGTTTGCCGCTCACTGGAGATATAAGAATTCTTCGCCTACCGAAACGGATACAAATATAGACAGATGGCTAAAGCGAATACGCGATATGCTGCAAAGCAATGACTCGGAGTCCCTCGATTTCGTAGATGAGTTTCAGGGATTCCTGTTTGTGGACGAAATTTATGTTTTTACCCCAAAGGGGGAGCTCAGGAATCTTCCTGTCAATTCCACAGTTCTTGACTTTGCGTATGCAATTCATTCGGAAATTGGAGATACCTGCATCGGTGCAAAAGTCAACCATCAGCTTGCCTCCCTGAATCACAGGCTGAAAAGTGGAGATCAGGTTGAAATAATTACATCCAAAAAACAAGTTCCAAAAGAAGAATGGTTTAAATATGTTGTTACCGGACGGGCTAAAACCCAAATCAAATATGCCATTAAGGAGGAAAAGAAAAAATTTGCCGGGGAGGGGGAGGAGAAATTTAAAAAATATCTTGATCAGATTGGAGTATCCGACCCGAATGTTGTCAGCAAGCGTCTTCAGGAGAAATATAATTATTCAAGCAAACTTGCATTGTACTATGATATTGCAAAAGACCTGATAGGCCTGAAAGAGATAAAAGCTTGTTGTGCGGAAGGAAGCAAAAGCGGATGGCTCAGTCTCTTTACAAGACCATTTACCAAGTCAAAACCTGAAGAGCAGAAAACTCTTTCCGAAATAGTTATGAAAGAGATCAAGCAAAACAAGAGTGATTTCCTTGTTGGCGATGATGTCCATAAAATAAGTTATGATATCTCAAGCTGCTGTAATCCTATCCCCGGTGATGATATTATCGGTTTTGTGCAACCTGACGAGGCAATAATCATTCACCGGACAAACTGTCCCGAGGCAATCAGCCAAATGTCAAAATACGGAAACCGCATTATTAAAACCAAATGGCACGACAAAGAAACCGTAGGGTTTTTAACGGGAATCAGAATAAACGGAATTGATAAACAAGGATTTATAAATGACGTAGTAAAACTTATTACAGAAGTGCATAATCTGAATATCAGATCTTTTCACCTTGATTCCGAAGGTGGAATCGTCAACTCCAATATCCTGCTTTATGTTTACAGTATTCAAAATTTAAATAATGTGATTCGTGATCTGAAAAAAATTCAGAATGTGAAAAAAGTAGAACGAATTACAGCTTTTAAGTCTCCTATAAAGTAATTTGATATTTTTTTAAAAATAATTTATATTAATTCCAAATAAAATTAATTTTTTACATATTTTTACATCAAATTTGAAAATGGTATTTCTCCTTGTTGATTTTTGAACAAATAAGGGGAAATCATGTTGGTATTTACGCTGGAAAATTTAAACAAAAGATAGATGAAAAATTCTGATAAGGAAACTTTCGAAACTGTAAAAAAGCTATTTACAGAATACCTTGAGACCAAAGGAAATCGGAAAACTCCTGAGAGGTTTACCATTTTGCAAGAGATTTATAATACTGAAGGTCACTTCGATATTGAAACTCTTTATATAAAAATGAAAAACAACAAATACCGGGTCAGTCGTGCCACTTTGTACAATACTATCGAGTTGCTGCTTGATTGTAACCTTGTTACAAAGCATCAGTTTGGTAATAACTGTGCCCAGTTTGAAAAATCATACCGCTTTAAACAGCACGATCATTTTATTGATCTGGTTGGTGGTGAAGTGCTTGAGTTCTGCGATCCCAGAGTCCAGCAGATAAAAGAAACGGTTGAAAAGGAACTCGGAGTTGTGATAACCCATCATTCACTGACTTTCTACGGCCATAAAAAAGGTGATACGGAAAAATAAAATAATTCATTTTTTTATTCTTACGGGTGACTTTCAAATTAAAAATTAATGTACATTTGCTTTTAATTCTAAGATTGTAAAATCTAACATAGATTCAGATGAAAGCAGATGTATTATTAGGCCTCCAATGGGGCGACGAAGGGAAAGGTAAGATTGTTGATGTCCTTACTCCAAATTACGATATCATAGCCAGATTTCAGGGCGGACCGAATGCCGGACATACCATAGAATTCGATAATAAGAAATTTGTCCTTCATACTATCCCCTCAGGTATTTTCAACGAAAATTCATTAAATATTATCGGAAACGGGGTTATTATTGATCCTTTCATCATTAATAATGAGATTGAAAATCTTGTACTTAACAATATAGATGTCGGAGATAATCTTCTCATCTCAAAAAAAGCACATCTTATATTACCGACTCATCGCCTGCTGGACGCTGCTTATGAGTCTGCAAAGGGTAAAGAGAAAATAGGATCAACACTTAAAGGAATCGGGCCTACATATACCGATAAAACCGCCCGTAACGGAATCAGAATCGGGAATATTAAACGCTCCGATTTTTTTATTAAATACAATGAACTAAAGGAAAAGCATCTGCAAATTATTAAATCCTTCGGTTTTGATTATGAGAATTTTAAACTCGACGGGTTGGGAATAAAGGAATATGAAGAAAAATGGTTTGATGCAATAGAAAAAATAAGTTCGTTAACGGCTATTGACAGTGAATATTTTATAAATAAGAGTCTGGATTCGGGCAAATCACTGCTTGCGGAAGGTGCACAGGGAACAATGCTGGATATTGATTTCGGGACATATCCTTTTGTTACATCTTCAAATACCGTTACTGCCGGTGTATGTACGGGTCTTGGAATTTCACCCCACAGAATCGGAGAGGTCTTCGGAATTTTTAAAGCTTATTGTACACGGGTTGGCGGCGGCCCTTTTCCTACGGAAGATAAGTCGGAAGACGGTGAAAAACTTCGTAAGGAAGGCAGAGAGTTCGGAGCCACAACAGGAAGACCGCGCAGATGCGGATGGCTCGATCTGGCAGCTCTTAAATATTCCATTATGCTGAATGGCATTACCGGACTGTTTATGATGAAAGCCGACGTACTGAACGATTTTGAGACCATTAAAGTTGGGGTAAAATATGACTTTAACGGAGAATTAATTGATTTCATTCCGTTTGAAGCTTCTTATGAAAATCTCAATCCCGTTTACCTCGAAAAGCCGGGTTGGAAAACAAACATTAACTCCATTTCGGATAAAGCACTTATGCCCTCTGAACTGGCAGATTATGTGAGGTTTATTGAAAAAGAGGTCAATGTGCCGGTTAAAATGGTTTCTGTCGGTCCCGACAGAAGTGAGACTATTCTGTTGTGAAATTTTTAGGATTTCGGAAAACATTATTTGTATTTTGTAGTATAAGAAAATCGAAATGTTAACAATATTATGAACCAATATATTGCAAAAATGAAAAGCTTATTTATTATAGTACTTAGTATCACTGTATTAACGGTTTTCGGGCAGCAGTCTAAAGATGCCGATGTTCCTGAAGCAGTTCAGAAAAATTTTAATAAAAAATTTCCGAGGGCGGAAAATATTTCCTGGGATAAAGTTGACAGCAACTACAAAGTAGATTGTATTTTCAGGGGAAGAATTTCGTATGCCGAGTTTACACCGGAAGGTGAATGGGTACAGACAGTCATTGATCAGGACACAAAAAGACTTTACCCTCCTGTTGCCAAATATATTAACGAGCATTTTAAAAAGGACAAGATAATCCTTGCCGAAAAAGCTACAAGAGCAGATAAACAGGATTATTATTATGTTCAGGTTGGTAAAAAAATAAAAGGCCGGAAGGAACTTGCAACATTTGAACTCTTTTTCGACAAAACAGGGAGGCTGCAGAAGATGAAAAAGCCGCAAGGTATGGAAGATATGACAATCCCCGGTATTGACGAACCTAACACGGATATTCCTGCAGAGGTTATCAGCAAATGGCAAAAACGATTCCCGAAAGCCTCAGATGTGCAATGGACTAAAAAACCTCATCCCTGCGATACCGTAGATGTGGCATATATAGCTTCATTTGTTTACAGAGATCGGGAAACGAAAGCGGAATTTTATCCCGACGGAAAATGGATTGAGACACGTGTTAAATATGAGGAGAAAAATCTTTATGCTCCCGTCGAAAAGTATATCATCGAAAATCATTACGATGATGACCTTGAAATTGCCGAAAAGGTAACACGCTATGACAGAAAGGATTACTATTATGCCAAACTAACCCGGAAAGGCACTTTCAAACCTTTGGTATTTGAACTCTTTTTTAATAAATCGGGAAAAATACAAAAGGTTATCAGACCCGAGAGTCTGAGGAATGAGTATCTGCTGACTGTTGACATACCACCTCTCGTTGCCAGAAAATTCAAGGGACGCTTCTCCTCTGCCAAGGATGTAAAATGGGAAACCGATAAAGGAAACTGGGTTGCCAGCTTTAATTATCGCGGAATGCCTACTACAGCTATCTTTACCGACTCGGCCCAATGGGTTCAGACAGTTACCGAACTTGATATCAAACATCTCTATTCTCCGGTACAAAGAACTCTTGATAAGAATTATTCCGGCTACAGGGTTACTTATGCCGAAAAAGCTACACGTAAAGACAGAAATGACTACTACTATGTCGAATTGATTGCAAGGAAAAAGAATCTGACACCTCAACAACTCGGACTATATTTCGACAAAACCGGTAAACTGAAAAAAGATAAATAAAAAACGATCAGCATTTTTTTCATTACCCGATTTGTGCAATTAAAAACTTTTGTTCGGTATCATTTTATAAATCGCTCGTCGTCTTTTGTGTCGGGTAGTTTGTAAACATTTTTATCAAGCCATCCTGTTTTAGATGCATCTCTCGTGTCGAATTCCGGAACATACGGTTTAATATCCAACAACGGAGTTCCATCTACAATATCTACATCCTGAATATAAAGTGTATCCTCCTCGACCCTTGTGAGACGTACTACCGAGAAACCAATCGGATTAGGACGAGCCGGTGCTCTTGTAGAAAATATTCCATGAAAATGATCATCCATAAATGGCTTTACCTTCAAATCCCATTCCTTGGAGAGATGAAAGTGGTATATTAATATAACATACGAAAAATCTTCAATATCCAAAAAACCTTCAATATATTCAGGGAATATCTTAACAGTTCCGTTAACACCTTTGGCTCCGGCAGGTTGTATAGGTGTTCCCTTTGGCACTTTGAACGGAGAATGAATGATTCCAATCGGTTTGTACTTTATATCAAGCATATTTTTAAATTAATAGTCCTGCAATTCTTTCACCGGGTCCCAGAAATATTTCTTAAAATCCGTAATTTTATTATTTTTCACTTCTATTCCTTCATTTTCAAGAAGTTGCTGCATCAGAGAAGGATCACCAAAATGATTTTTCCCAGTCAGCATTCCATTCCTGTTAACAACCCTGTGAGCAGGAATATCTTCTTTAGCGGAAAAGGAGGCATTCATTGCCCAGCCTACCATTCTGGCCGAGCCCTTTGAGCCGAGGTAGGCGGCAATGGCACCATAGGAAGTAACCCTGCCATACGGTATCATTGCAGCTACCTCATAAACCTTCTCAAAAAACGATCTTTTCTTTTCTCCCAATTATTTCAAATTTTAATATGACAATCGTGGACCCTTATCACAAAACGTTTGTCAAAAGTCCATCTGCTATCCTATAGCCGCAGCCAAAGCAATGGAATAGAATTTTATCTTTTCCGAATCTGCACGTGAAGTGAGCACGATGGGTACTTTTGCTCCCATAATAACAGCAGCGGCAGTTGCCCCACCGAGAAAATTCAATGATTTATAGAGAAAGTTGGCACCGTTAATGTCCGGCGCAACGATAATATCCACATCACCCGCAACATCACTTTGAATATGTTTTATTTCGGCGGCTTTTTTTGAAATCGCATTATCCAGGGCAAGTGGTCCGTCAATCATACAACCTGTAATTTGCTTCCGTTTGTTCATCATCGAAAGTGTAGCGGCATGCATTGTTGATTCCATTCTTTGGTTTACGGTTTCCACAGCTCCCACAACAGCAACCTTGGGATTTGGCTCCCCGAGAAGATGGAATACCTCCACAGCATTGTTAATAATCGCTATCTTTTCCGGAAAGGTCGGTGCAACGTTCATTGCGGCATCGGTTATCCCGAGAAGCTTATGATAGAACGGCGTTTCAAAAATAGCAACGTGGCTTATGATGTCGCCTTTTCTCAATCCGTGTTCCTTATTCAAAACCGCTTTAAGCAAAACACCCGTGCTAACAAGTCCTTTCATAAGAATGTCGGCATGCCCGTCACGAATAAGCTGGCTTGCTTCAAGGGATGCCTCGAATTTTTCTTCAACATGTATAATCTCATGCCCTTTTATGTCATAGTTTATTTCTTTGGCAATTTTTTCAATTGTAGGCTTGCATCCAACAAAGATAGGCTCAACAAGGTCTTCTTTTTCAGCATTTTTCAAAGCTTCCAAAACATCATAATCACCTGCTGCCGCAACCGCAATTTTCCTTTTTCTTTTGGCTTTTGACATATCAACCAATTCCGAAAGTTTTTGTATCATAATTTAAAATATTTTTGTTTGTAAATAACTTTTTCCATTTAAAATCTATGATTTTAAATTTTTCAGCGGCAAAAGTATAAATTGTTAATGAATTAACAATGATTTTTTATTCGGAATAAAATTTTATCATTTCAACAATGGCTTTGTTGCATACGGGACAGAATTTATGTCCCTTAAATGAATTCATAAGGCAGTCGTAGGCAGGCCTGTAAACGCCTTTTGCAGCATACCCGCCACCTTCAAATACGCCAAGGGTGTTTCTGTATTTCTTTTTATCGGGTGTTGGGACAGGTGTTTTTTTGTCAAGCATATTTTTCCACTTTTTGTCGAAAGCGACAAGGGTAGTCAGATTGGGTTCCCAGGGTTCCACATCTGTTGGATAGAATTCGCTATAAGCGACAGAGGAGGTGTAATACTCATCTCCAAGGCCTGCAAAACCGTGTCCGAATTCATGGACAAAAATCTGCCCGGCTTTTTTATTGCTGTTCACACTTACCGAATAATAGTTAAAAATAGCCCCTCCTCCATATTTTGAAGAGTTAACGAGAATATAAATCTGATCATAAGGAGCATTTGCTGCAAGGTCGCGTACACTTTTATCATCAAGGGTCATACAATAGCGCTCACTGTCAAAGGTGTAAAACGAGGTATTTAAAATTGTTTTTTCCCAAACAGAATCTGCAGGTATGTCGCTTCCCGCTTCAGGTGAAGGTGCAAGTACGCCACGAATGTTAAACCTGTCGGCATACTCCGAATATGGAGCATAGGAAAACAGACTGTCGGCAAAATTCTTACAGTCGTTTATGAAAAGTCCCATCTGCTCATTCGTATAACCTTCGGGGAGAATAACGATGTCAACCTTTTTCGCCGGGTCACCGGAAATATGTATATCAAACGAAGGATACACAAGTCTGCGTTCCGGAGAGACAAAATAATCGTCTGTATGATAAACATAAGTGAACTTTTCTTCAAAAACACCTTTCCTGTTTCGGCTATACAAAACAATCCTGGCATCTTTCTTCGGTAAAGGCATCACCACCGTTTCGGACAATGACCTTAATGTCTTTTTAGCCTCATCAGTAGTTTGCCATTCCCCGAAAAGGGTTCCGTATCCCCGTGAATAGATTAAAGAACCGCTATTAAGATCAAAAAGTTTAAAGAAATATTTACCATAATTGAAAGTATCAATCAGGTTAATATGCGAGCCGCCCCAAAAAGGTTCAATTTTCAACTCGTCAAAAGAGTAGAACTCATTGACCGAATCGCCTGTGTGATAATAATCGAGTCGCAGGGTTTTATTGTAAAAGAGCGAATCGAACTGAGCAAACAAAGAAATATTTGCAAACAGAAACAGTAATAAGAACAGATTCTTCATTGTTAAATGTTTTTGCAAAGGTAATTATTAAATCCGGATATTTACCGCTTTCACCTGATATCAGTCCATAAAAAACTTTTCATTGAAATTGATCAAATACAGCTTTTTTGTAGCTCTTGTGAAGGCGGTATAAAGCCATCTGTAAAACCCTCTGTTAATCATTTCATCATTCAGGTAACCCTGATCAATAAAAACAACAGGCCATTGCCCGCCCTGAGTCTTGTGGCATGTCAGCGCATAGCTGAACTTAACCTGTAAAGCATTAAAATACGGATTTTTTTTGACAGCCTCCAGCCTTTTCCTTCTTGAAGGAATTTCTTCATAATCAGCCATCACTTCGTGAAAAAGCCTTTGACTGTCTTCCCTCAATAACGAAGGACTTAAGGAATCAATGGTGTCAATCAGCAACTTAACCTGAAGGTCTTTTTCTTCGGGATAGTCTGTTAGACGAATCGTAACATCTGCAAAACGGAAACCGTACAGTTCCTCTCTTTTTTCGATACGAAGAATTTCAATAATATCACCATTGGCAATAAAACCCGCCTTTGATTCGTCGTCAAGCCAGAAATAGTTATTTTTAACCACCATCATCAAATCACCGGCAGCTATTTGGTCTTCACGATACAAAATTCTATTCCTTATTTCATTATTGAAAATATTAGCCCTTTTATTCGATCGTGTTATAACAACCGTATCTTCAATTTCTCCTGTTGAAAAAGCGTCGTTTAAAGCATCTTCAAGCTCAACTCCCGATATTCTGACAACATCATTAAAACCGGCCAAGGAGATAAAAGGTTTATTGAAATTATTGGTAATATTCTCCCTTATACGGGTGGCGTTTGCCAAGATACCCGATTCAAGAGACTGCCTCATAACTTCTTTAAGTTCGGATGAGAAAACTTTCAGGCTGTATGCCCTTTTCAGGTGTTCAATATCAAGTGCGGGACTGATTTCAAGACCAACAGGAGGCAATTGTGCACTGTCACCAATAAGAATTAACCGGCAGTTTTCACCTTCATAAACATAACTGATCAAATCTTCGAGCAGGCTTCTTGTGGAAAAGAAGCTCATATCACCCGAGCCGGTATCATCCTGAATCATAGAGGCTTCATCAACAATAAAGATTGTATTTGTATGAAGATTTTGTGATTTTGCCATTCGCATAGTCCCGTCACTTTGCATGGCAACGCGATATATTTTTTTATGTATTGTAAAAGCCTTTTTCCCCGAGTATTGTGATAATACTTTTGCGGCTCTTCCGGTTGGAGCAAGCAAAACAGACTTTAGCCCTATTATTTGTAATTTATTTATCAAGGTACTTACCAAAGTTGTCTTCCCGGTTCCTGCATAGCCTTTTAAGATAAAGAGAGCATTTTCCTTTTTTTCTGCGAGAAACCTTACAATTCCCCAAACGGCTTTCATCTGGCTTTCCGTTGCGTGATGTGGAAATCCGTTTACAACTATTTTATAGAAATCTTCGATTCTCATAATACTCACGTTAAAACGGATAACCGATTCCAAGGTTCATATAGGGATTAAACCATTTGTAACGGCCTATTACAAAACGATCTCCGGCAGGCAGGGCAGGGTCGCTAATTCTCTGGGCAAAATCGAACCTGAGTACAAAATATGAGAAATCGAATCGGAAACCTATTCCCGCATCCGAAGCCAATTGTCCGAGGACAGAGCCGAATTTAAACTTACCTCCGGGAAATGTAGGGTCTTCTTTCAATAACCAGATATTTCCTATATCAAAAAAGAAAGCACCTTTAAACACCTGATAAATAGTAAATCTGTACTCAATGTTCTCTTCAATCATGATATCCCCTATCCTTTCAAGATTAGCACCTTCCAAGGAATAAGATCCGGGGCCCAAATATCTGAGGGGCCAGGCACGTAAACCGTTGGCACCACCGCCATAAAATCCCTTTTCGTAAGGAATATCATTTGAGTTGCCATAGGGTATCGCAATGCCGAAATATGATCTTATAGCCACCGACACATCTTTACTAAAAACGAAATAGTATCTGAAATCAAGATCGAATTTTGCATATTGGGAATATCTCAGTCCGAATAACGTGCGGTATCCGTCTTCATTCTTCGGTACATTGGCCATTGACATTATTCCGTCAAGCAAATTACCCGCAAACTCTGCGTTTCCTCTTAAATAATAAAAGTTTTTTATCTTCCCAAGTTCCTGTGTGTTCAATATATAACTGTATTTCAAAGCAAAAATCAGGTGATTGGTATATTGATTTCTAACCCTTTCGGATTCGTTGGCTAAAATAGAATCAAATTGAGGAGTAGTGTTTACTTTAATGAGGTTCATATCAACGGGATAGAGTATATGTTTCGTGAATTGTGTGCCGGGCCACTGATATCCGAAAGAAATGTTGCTGATAATGCGACGATACTCTTGTTGATCCTGAAAGTTATATCCGAGATTTAACGCTGTGGTAGGTCGGAAATATCTTGAAAAGCGCTCCTGACTGATGGGCGCAAGGAATTTTGGAATTGATAATGAGGCGTCAATACCATATTCGATAGTGTTAAAAAGATAGAGGTAGCTTTTCTGCTCATCTTTCGGAACACCAAGTTGTCTTGCTTCCAACGCCAACCTGAACCGAACCGTAAAAACCTCTCCACCCCTGAAAAGATTTTTATTTTTATAGGTGAGGTAACCTCCAAGACCGAGGTCACCACCCGAGTTTGTCCCCTGTCCTTCAATTGAGTACGAATGCAGAGGACTCCTTGTCAGGCGGATGTTGCAATCGAGATAATTTTTTTCAAGACCCGGAAAAATAGTGTCGGGTTTAACTTCGTTGAAATTAATATTTACATATTTGTAAATCTGTAGCTCGTTCAGTTTTTGAAAAGTAAGTCTGGCATCACGTAAATCATACTTTTTATTGTTTTCGAGATAAATGGAATTTGTCAAAAATCCCGGTTTTATTTTTAGCGGAGGATGATACAGAAAGTTGTAATGCAGTATTTTATGAGTTTTTTTTCTGACTTTTGTCATTTGTAGCGTATCATAAACCAGCGAATCGGACGAAATGGAATTAAAATCAGGATAGATATAAACATTATTTACGTAGTATTTTTTATGCTTCATCTCAACCGGCTTTTGACCCGGTTTATCCGGGTTCAACAAAATGTTTTTGATAATGACTTTCATATCCGCCATTCTATTGCCAAGCGCGGTGTCCACCTCATAGAAAACATAATCCTTGGTAAAGAAAAAATATCCGTTTTCATTTAATTCTTCCGCTATACGCGAACGTTCGTCATCAAGCTTATAGATGCTGAAAATATCACCCGGTTTGACAAGCGAACGATTATTTGTTTTTTCAATGATTGCTTTGATGGAGTCATCGGAAATGTCATATTCAATTTTGTTTATTCTGTATGGTTTCGAGAGTGTTACATTATATACAACCCTTGCCTTTTTCGGTTTCGGTTTGATAATCTCACCTTCTACGATTGAGTTGTAATAGCCGCGTTTGTTAAGGTACTTTTTAATTTGCTCCTCACTCTTTTTAACGAGTGACATATCGAGAACTTGGGGAGGCTCTCCCCACTTTTTCTTAATATTGTGCATCATCAGCTTGAGTTGAATAACACCGAATACCTTTTTGTTCGGCTTCTGTTGAATATAATTCAGTAACTCTTCGGGCTCAACCTGTTTGTCGGGATTGGTAATATGAACTTTAGTATGGGTAAGAAGATACTCGTTTTTGGATACGTCACGTGTAACGCTGCACGAATAAAGCGCAAAAACAAATATCAGCGAAAACAGTTTTATGATTGTGTGATATCTTCTCAATCCCAAATAATTTAAAATAACTCACAAATTTAACAGGAATAAAAAACACACAACACTTTCTTGAATTTATTTCTCCTCAATTTAATGTTAATAACTCAAATTTCGTATTAAATTCAAAAACAGAATATTGCTTATTATTAACAGGTTATATCTAACTCTTTGGGGAAAATATTTACATAAAAAAACCCGGGAAAACCGGGCTTCGTTTTGTGGGAGTTACTGGATTCGAACCAGTGACCCCCTGCTTGTAAGGCAGGTGCTCTGAACCAACTGAGCTAAACTCCCATTATATTTCCTTCTCACCAGTGACCCTCCCGACATTGTATGTCGTGGATGCATCTGAACCAACTGAGCTAAACTCCCATTATATTTCCTTCTCACCAGTGACCCTCCCGACATTGTATGTCGTGGATGCATCTGAACCAACTGAGCTAAACTCCAAAAAACCTTAAGAACATTATCTTAAATCGGGGTGCAAAGATATATTATTTTTTAAATAGTGCAATAAAAAAATTATTTTTGTTTGAAATATTGACAAGCAAGCTATTTTATTGTACTTTTATGCCTTGAAAACCAAAGTTTAAAATGATGAAAAAGTTGATTTTATTATTGGGTTCTGTTTCTGTAATTATTGTCGGTACAGGACAAACAATTCCGTCTTCCTTCGACCTGAGGAATGTCAACGGACAAAATTATGTAACGTCGGTTAAGAGCCAGACCGGAGGAACCTGCTGGACTCACGGAACTATGGCAGCCATAGAGGGGAACCTGCTGATGACAGGCGCCTGGACAGCAAACGGTGAGACAGGTGAGCCCAATCTTGCGGAATATCATCTTGACTGGTGGAACGGATTTAACTCCTACTATAATCAGGATCTTGACCCGCCGTTCAATAATAATCAGGGACTTGATGTCCATTACGGGGGCGATTACAGGGTTGTGACAGCTTATCTCTCACGTCTCGACGGTGCGGTCAGGGATGTTGACGGACAATCTTACTCTTCGCCACCCGACAAATACGGCGATTCGTACCATTTTTACTATCCCCGCGATGTGGAGTGGTATAATGCGGGTGATAATCTTGAAAATATTGACCTTATCAAAACGAAAATAATGCAGGAGGGTGTTATGGCTACCTGTATGTGCTGGAACAGTACTTTTTTTAATTACACCTATTATGCTCATTATCAGCCGCAGTCGAACAGTACCGACCCTAATCATTCGGTTGCAATTATAGGTTGGGACGATAACTTTGACAAATCAAAATTTAAAACGCCGCCGCCTGCCAACGGCGCCTGGCTCTGCAAAAACAGTTGGGGAGCAGGTTGGGGACTGAACGGATATTTCTGGATTTCATATTATGATAAATGGACTTGCCACAACCCCGAAATGGGAGCGGTAACTTTTAAAAACGTGGAACCTTTGCAATACGATACCGCATATTATCACGATTATCACGGCTGGCGCGATACCCTGAAAGGAGTTACCGAAGTATTCAATGCTTTTGTTACTTCGCGTGATGAAATAATCAAAGCGGTAAACTTTTTCACGGCAACCGACAATGTTAGCTACACCGTGAAAATTTATGATGATTTCGACGGCACAAACCTAATGAACGAACTTTCAGCGCAATCCGGCACCATAGAATTTACGGGTCTTCATACGGTTGATATTTCGACTCCGGTTAACCTTGAGCAGGGCGATGATTTTTATCTTTATCTGAACTTGAGTGCCGGAGGAATACCATACGACAGAACTTCCGATGTTCCTGTGCTGCTCGGTGCCTCATACAAAGCCATTGTTCCTTCAACGGCATCTGCCGGTGAGAGTTTTTACAAAAACGAAAACGGCTGGAATGATTTTTACGATTATAACGACCCGTCCGGATTCCAGCATTCGGGAAATTTTTGTGTCAAAGCCCTTGCCGATAGCTGGAAACGGGTAAAGGTTAGCCTGAAGGTATTTCTTGAAGGACCTTATGACGGTGGGCAATTGAGTACCTCGCTGAATGTTCAAAATCTTCTGCCATTGTCGCAACCGTACAATACTTCCCCCTGGGATTATCAGGGTACGGAACAGGTTGATGAAATTCCCAATGAAAATGTCGTTGACTGGATTTTGGTTGAGTTGAGAGACACGACACAGGCAGACAGGGCTACTCCCGAAAGCATTGTTGCCACAAGAGCGGCTTTCCTGCTTTCCGACGGCAGTGTGGTTGACCTTGACGGCAGCAGCCCCGTGGCTTTTGATATCCCCGAAATAAACTGGACACTGTTTATTGTGGTTCGCCATAGAAACCATCTCGATATTATGTCGTCATATCCTCCGCAATTTGCTGACGGCATTTATTCCTACGACTATACTTTTGCTCAGGGAAGAGTTTTTAACGGATTATTGGGCGGGTACAAAGAGGTTTCTTCCAATATATGGGGAATGGTTGCAGGTGATTATAACTGTAACGATACTATTCAGGATAACGATAATACCCTGGTTTGGAAAATTGAGGCCGGTATGAACGGATATTTTAACGGCGATGCCGATTTCGACGGGCAGGTTGATAACCCCGATAAAAACGATATGTGGCTGCAAAACTACAATGACGCTTCGCAGGTGCCGCAATAGTTATTTTGTAAACTTAAATTTATGTAATCCCTATCGCTTAATTATGTGAAATTTTAATACTATGTGTGAAGACGAATATAAAGATTATATTTATCAAAGTTTTTGGTTTAAGAATGAAATCAAAGAGGTGTATTATGCAGGAAATGGATTTAGCATGTTTAAAAAGGGAATGGATATTCAGGAATCGTTTGATCTGGCAGTGGATATGGTCGGCGATAAGGATGCTTTTATGCCCGGATTGGTGAAAAAGATAGAATCACTACTTGTCGAAGGAAATTTCATTTATGATTATTGGGAATTTGGAGATGAAGACTTTTCGCTATATTGGTTTATCAAGAAATCCGTTTATAGGGAAAAGATGAAAGTAATCAGAGATTGGATAAAATATGAGGAACTTGACGACTTGATTTGGTTTGAAGAGCAAAAATAATTACATAGGAATATGAACGATCAGGCGAAAATAGAACGTATATTGAAACTTATTACACTACTTTCGGGCAGTTTCGGATATTCGCAGCAGGAGCTTGCTGCAAAACTCGGAGTTTCGGAACGGACGATTTACAGATATATCGAATCCTTCCGCAAGGCCGGATTGGTGGTGGAGAAGAATGAAAACGGGTACTGGAAACTTGAAAAGCAGGACAAAAACAGTCGCGACCTGAATGACCTTTTGCAATTCAGCGAGGAGGAGTCCTACATCCTGCAAAAGGCTATTCACAGTATTGATGATAATAACGTGCTGAAATCCAACCTTGTAAAGAAACTATATTCTCTCTACGACTCCAAGAGAGTTATTGACACCATCATAAAAAAGGAGAAATCGGAAGTTATAGCCAACCTCACGGAAGCCATATCGAAAAAACGGCAGGTGAAGATAATAGGGTATAAATCGGCACACAGCAGCACGGTGAGTAACAGGGTAGCGGAACCGATACAATTCACCACAAACTTTGTTTCGGTATGGTGCTATGAGCCGGAAAGCGGAGAAAACAAGCTCTTCAAAACATCGCGAATAGAAAAAATCGAGATATCGGACAAGCCGTGGCAGTTTGAA
>JALSSR010000229.1 GCA_026984135.1 Bacteroidales bacterium | reverse complement strand
TAATGTCCATTCCGCTCACGTCCAAGAACATAAGTGAGCTGAAAACAATAATTGAAAATAAAATTTTACTTTTCATAATACTCTGATTTTATTAATGAATATTTAATTAATTTCTGTTTGCGGTAACTTCCGATCTGGTTTTCATTTCAAGACACCAATCCGAAATAAGACTCAGACTTTTCGTAAAGCCATTGGTGATTTCGTAGATATTTCCGTTATTTATTCTACCCATCCCCAGATTACCAATGTCCTTTTGTGCAAGTTCCCAGTCTATTCTCAGACTCATCAGTTTGCTTTTAATCTTCATAGAATTGATATTTAATGAAGCCAATTCTTTTAAACCTCTTTCAAATTCCACCGAAGCATCGCTAAGATACCGAAGAGTCGCCTCTTTTTTAACACCCCAGGTATATAAAAAATAGTAGGATGCAAGACGCTGTGCCAGCATTTGTAAGTGCATACTCAGGTAATATCCTTTTATGGTATCCCCTGCTTCCGGACTTTTAACAATATTCAGGCTATTATCAGCCGAGAATATTAAAGATGAATTAGTTTTCAGCAATTGGAAAGCTCCTTCTTTTGTAACCTCATCCGTAATAATCAATCTGAACTTCATCCAGATGTCATCGGATTTTTCAAATGATTTCATCAATGGTACCGAAAGATCGGCATCCTCAAAAGCAAGTCTGTACTCTTCGTATTCCGAAACCGTTTCATCAAGGTCTTCCCTTGCCTTATAGGTTTTAAGTTTTAAACCGATCATCATATAATCCTTAACCATTCTTTGGGAAAGGATCTCCTGATTAAGTATCCCGTTGACAAGTTCCGGCATTTCATAATTTTGAGCCAATCCTGCAAAAGAAAGAACCCAACCTGCAATTAACATATAGTATTTTATCATAATAATTTTTATTTTGCGTTATTCAGGAACTCTTTTACCTAAATGGCTTTGCTTGGTTGCAATAACAACGGTTTTAGCAGGTGGAAATAAAGTGGAAAGCTTTTTATTAAGCGGATAAACAGCTTTTTACAAAGGCCTAAAATAGCGTTTTTTTTGTGTTTTTTTGTGAAACTTAAAAAAAATAAAATTTCCGAAGGTGGAAATAAAGTGGAATATATCAGTAATCCTGATCTGGAAATTACGGGAAATGTCAAATATATATGGAAGAACGATGAAACTCTGGAAAAATCAAGTTTATTTTCATAAAATACGGCATCAGGAATCCCTCTCACTCTCTCACTCTCTCACTCTCTCGCTCCCTCGCCCCTTCGCCCTATCACTCCCTCGCCCTATCGCCCCTTCGCCCTATCACTCCCTCGCCCTATCGCCCCTTCGCCCTATCGCCATACCGCCCTCAGTCTCTCTTAAATCCGTTTACAATTGATTGATTGTATCTCCTATCGGAATGTTTACGCCAAATAGTATCAACGACCCAAATCGGATCAACATTCTTCGACTCCCACTTTCCAAGTTCCGATAACAAATCGGCAGCAACATCAGGACGAAGTTGAAAAAGGTCTGTGGTTTCGCCGATATCATTACTCAGATCGAACAGCATACGCTTCCCGTAAGGAGTAATAACCAGTTTCCAATTATTCTTCCGTACGGCTTTATCATATACATTTTCCCAGAAAAGAGTTTCGTGAGGACTTCCGGCAATTTCACCGCTGAGATATTTAATCAGGTCAACTCCCGGATAAAATCTGTCATCCGGCAGCTTTCCGCCTGCGGCTGCAACAAAAGTGGGAAGGAGGTCAAGTGTGCTGACAGGATAGTTGTAAAGCATGCCGGGTTTGATATGGTCAGGCCATTTCATCAAAAAGGGCACACGGATACCGCCTTCGAGAAAAGTTCCCTTTGTTCCCCGCAAAGGATCATTCAGTGAAGCATTATAGGGCATTGCACCTCCGTTATCATTTGTAAAAACTATCAGAGTATTTTTTGTCAAGCCCAGCTCATCCAATTTGTTTAAAACCTTCCCGATATTTCTATCAAGCGATGTTGTCATAGCAGCATTTTTCTTTCTGACACCTGTTCTGAAACCGGCATCGAATAATCTTATAAGACTGTCGGGAGCCTGCAAAGGAGTGTGCGGGGCATTAAAGGAGAGATAAAGGAAAAAAGGCTCGTCCTTGTGTCTTTCAATAAAATCAACAGCCTCATTACCAAAGGCATCTGTAAGATAAGGGAGGGTATCTTCGGTTATGTCTTTATAATTGCAAGCGAGATATTTCAATGATTTGGGATAGAAATATTGACTTCCTCCTCCCGGAATCCCGAAAAACTCATCAAAGCCCCTGTTATAGGGCAAAAAATGCTGTTGGGTACCAAGATGCCATTTGCCTATTATTCCGGTTGTATAACCGTTTTGCTTCATCAAATCCGCAATGGTTGTCTCACTAAGGGGTAGACCTCTGACGGAATCGGGAACATTTGGATCAGGCCTCCCCGGCAGGTTTGTGTAATGTCCGAAACGTTGCGGATAGCGACCTGTCATCAATCCGGCCCGCGAAGGACTGCACACCGATGCCGTCACATATCCGTCGGTGAACTTCACACCCTCAGCCGCAAGTTTGTCAAGATTGGGAGTTTTGTATTTTGAATTTCCCTGAAAACCGAAATCGGCATAGCCTGCATCATCAGAAAAAAAAAGGATAATATTGGGTTTGCGCTCTTTCCTTTTACATCTTGTGGTTGCAAATCCGACAATCAGAACGAGAAAAATAATAAATATAATAGATTTGTTTTTCATAATAAACAGAGTCTTAACATAACCTCATAACTAACGACATTAGTTATTAAAAAATAACCTGCAATAGTTTTTAGCCGGACCGGGAAAAGATTACTTTCATCTGTTGAAAATTTATTCAGTCATACCGGCAAGTTTCTTCACCTTAAAAGCCAGTACCAGCAACAAAATCCCCATCACAAACGCTATTACTCCCGACAACACAACAAGAAAAGCTGCCGATTCAAAAGGATTGAAAAACAATATTATACCGAACAAAAGCATTATGATACCATTGAAAATCATTGAATTTTTCCCGTTTTTAGTGAGGTTTACCCGTGTGGAAAGATACAATTGAATAACAGCAACAACAATCGCCCAGCTTCCGATAATTATCACAAAAACCGTTAATGTTTGCTCGGTGTAAAATGTGATCATAGCTCCAATAACAAGTGTGATAATTGTCCATATCATTTCGGCAAGCCAGGAATGATTGTTTTTAATTCTGTTAATGGCATCAATAAGCATTATTACTCCGATAAACAATATCAATATCCCGAAATACATAGCTATTGCAACTACCGTTGCCTTGGGGACAAAAAGAGCAAGTAATCCGTAAAGCAGCGCTATAACTCCGTTAAGCGCTAACATTTTCCAACTGTTTGATAAGTCTGACATATCTTTATTTTTTTTTGTAAAAGTATAAAAAAGATTAACTCATAAGTAAATTTTTCACAACATCCTTTGTTTGATTTCCGTATATACCGTCAATCGTAATACCGTTGTTAGCCTGTAACAATCTGAGTGCATTATCTGTTTTTGCACCGAAAACACCATCCTCATCCCCACAATCATATCCAAGGTTATTAAGTACGATCTGAAGTTTCATAACCTCATCACCACGGCTACCGTATTTCAATACCGGCTGTGGGATATCAAAAGAGACATTACTTAAAACCCTTCTGAATCCGAGAACTTTTGCAGCATCATAAGTTTTAATTGAAACGGCATCCCCCTGATTTCCTCCAAGCGAAAAAACTTTGGAATGGTTTTCATTGAAACCGAGGAAGAAACCGACATGTCCTTTCCAAGACTGCATACTGTCGCGCCAGAAAACCACAACATCACCCGGTTGAGGGTTGGAGACCGGTATCCCGACATTTAGCCAGGAACGGGCATCAGGCTTCCCCGACATTGCACACCCTGCTTTCATACATACCCAATTTACAAAGGTGCTACACCACGAAATGTCATCATTGCTTATACCTGAAATGCCTGTTTCCTTTGCATAATTAACAATGACAGGATTACTACCTGTCCCGGGGACTTCTTTGATGCCGAGTTGCGATGCGGCTATTTTAATTAATTCTTCCATCTTATTATATATTAATGGTTTATATAACCTTTACTTCCTTAAATGACCTCCTGACTCCTCTGACATATTTATATTTCGGATACCCGAAAATTACAATTATTCCACCTGAAAAACGATCCAAAATACCGTATTTCTTTTTAAACTCTTTGGCTCCTTTTTTTATAAACGGATGAACTCCTCCGATCATACAACTGCCAAGGCCAAGGCTTTCGGCAGCAATCGTAGCATAGGTTGCCGGAATATAGGCATCGGCAGGGTCGGTGTAAAGTGTTGTCTGAAAACTTATTGCAAGAGGTGCATCGTACAAAATTTTATTTGTTCCCTTTTCCATATTTGAAATGTAACTGGAAACAAGAGTATTCAAAAAATTACTAAAAAGCTCCGAAATCTCTTTACCGACAAAGGGTTTCATCATTCTGCTTCCAAGCAGGGAATAAATAAAACGGCTACTCCTTAAAACAGCTGCAAAATCTTCGGAAAAGGCCCTGACTTTTTCCTTTCCCTTCATCACAACGACCTGAACATCCGACGGGGGTATTCCCATAGGAGCTGTGGATGCAACTTTCAGAATCTTGTCAATTTTTTCCTGCTCTACTTCCTTTTCTTTAAAATGCCGGATGCTCCTCCTTGATGATAATAGTGCATAAAGGGAGTCATAGTCAGGAAAAAGATTTGCGGGAGGAAGAGTAAACAAATCCCTTCCCGATGTTTCCCTACCCTCAATCTTGATGGCATCATGCGGACATATAGTCATACAGTGTCCGCAACCGATGCAGCCGAAAACAGCCTTTTCGCTTTCGTGCAGCCTGCCATCGGTTATTTCCAATGATTTGTCGGGACATACCGCCACACAAAGGCCGCAGGCAATACATTTATCATAATCAATGATTATTTTGCCTTTTTCGCGGGTACGTGAGTTTATAACGGCCATCACAAATTTCTTTTGAGAGGTTAAAGATAGGCATTTTTCGGTTGACAACAATAATTTTTTATTCTTGAAATAGAAAATTTAAGTTTCAGCTTGCCGAACCGGGCTACCGGACCAGCAACATTTTACGCATGGCAGAAAAATCCCCTGCGTTCAGGTGATATAGATAGATTCCGCCGGTCACTTGCCGACCTGATTGATCGAGACCGTCCCATTCAACCTGGTAATTTCCTGCACCCAGTTGACTGTTTATCAGGGTTACCACTTCACTGCCCTGCATATCAAAAATCTTAAGCGTTACCCATTCATCATTCGGAATTCCGAATTCCACATTGGTAGATGGGGTAAAAGGATTCGGATAGTTTTGCCTTAGGATATAATTATCGGGTTGAGCAATGAATGCACGTTGACCTGTAACAGCTCCAAAAGGGTTTTCATAAATGTGAAGACCTGCTCCGTATGTCGCCAAGTAAAAATAATCATCTGTTGCATCAACTCCCCAAATTTCATCTGCAACCATTTGAGATAATAAGTTCGAAGGCTGTGAAGGATTTGAAATATCAAGAACTGTCAAAAAATGATCAATATAATCCGTAACGAGTAATAAGTCTCCAAATACAAAATTTCGCCAGGCATGGGGAGGCGGGTTACTAAAAACTTCAGTTCCTGTTATTAACGGATTAAGTGGATTGGAAATATCAAACACATAAACACGGGATTCCAGGTAATATAAATCTGTGGCATATACATAGTTACCTTCCGTATCTAAACTCCAAAAATCAACATTCTGATTATACGTGGCCACTTGTGTTGGCTGGGTTGGATCAGCTACATCAATTATTTTTATCCCCGTTTCATACTGGGAAACATAAACATATCCATTATTAGCAACTATTCCCGAAGTGAAATTATTGGGAGCCGGAAAATTAAGTGTGCCTATTTCAGCAGGTAGTGTAGGATTTGAAATATCAAAAATCCTAAGATTATCCTGATTGTCAGTTACATATACGTAACCCCCTTCTGAGGTTATATAATTAAAGTATGAGGCCCCAACGCTGTTCACCGTAACCGGATTAGAAGGATCGGAAATATCAACGACTCGCAACCCTTCAGCTGTATTTGTTACATAAGCAAAATTTCCGGCAATTTGTATCTGCAGATCAACACCGGCAGAAGGCTGATTGACCCCAATTAACTGGGGAAATGCAGGATTTGATACATCAAGGACATATAGGTTATCAAGTGTTACCAGGTAGCAGTAAGAACCGGATTTCTTTAAATCCCGATTTATTCCACCCACACCCTGGAAGTTGGAAGTAAAGGTTGGACCAGTCGGGTCAGAGACATCAAATATGCTCATACCGGAATTATCGGGGACAAAAACGTGATTGTTAAAAAACTTTATATCATTGCAAGCGGTTTGATAATTACCAAGCATAATTGGATTTGAAGGATTCGTTATGTCAAATATTTCAATTCCGTATAACGGATCCGAGACATATAAAATATTACCTGAGCCGGTTATGGAATAGCGATTAGTTGAGTTGCCCAATAAATTATACGATGCAACGATTGGCAAACCCAATGCTGAAAGGTCCAAAACATAGAGAGTCCCCTGGTATATTTCATATGAATATACTCCGGAAACATATACTTCCCAACCACCAACCAGTGCCGTACTTATATCCAGTAAACTAATGGTCCCGTCAGAATTAACAAAGAACAACTCTGTTTGGATCAAAGATGCAGCAACCAGAAAATTTCCATCTTCGGTAATACTGACAGAATATTTTGTTCCACCAAAACCGAGATTATAACTTGATTGATAGGGGTTTTCCGGATCAGAGACATTTATGGTAATGATACCGGCATATTCGGCAGCAATAAAAATGAATCCGGGCTTCGTAGCCATTTTATTTGCAGGTGGTATAGTGTTATAATAATCTAATAACAAACTGCTTAGAAGTTTTGGCGAGTTAACATCCTGGACATCCCAGATTTCCAAGCCATTATCTCCTAAAGTTACGTACAAATTCTGTGTTGCCTGATCATAAGCTATATCTTTTATAGCCCCTTTTGTCCTAACTAAATCGTTTACCAAAATTGGATAAGATAATTCTGAAATATCAATAATAAGGATAGCTCCACCGGAACTGACATAGGCAAGATTCCGCGGGTCATCAATTGCAACTTCAGTATGCCTTCCAAACGGCCAGGAACCGATTTCCACAAGTGAATCAATGCCGGTTTTTTGCATATCACCTTTTTTGTTTAATCTGCTGCTCTGTGAAAATATATATACTGAACTGAATAAAATAAGCAATGTTAAAACAGTTATAAACCTAAGATTACTTTGCATAGTTTCCTCCTTATGATTTGTAAAATACACGTTGAACTAAATTCCGGCAAACCTAATTGGCTTTTTTTGCTTTTCGCCGGGGTTTAAAGTTCAACAGCGGGCATTCAGACCCTTTAGTAAGATAAAAACAAATTAAATGATGAAATGTTTAAAGGTTAACAGTGGGCATTTTGGAGCATCAATCTTTCTACTACTACACCGTTCATATTTACCACTTTCTGCCCAATTTTTTATATTGCGTGTTACCTGCTGGGCTTTCTTCAATTATTTTGTTTATCAATGTTTTAAAATCCACACTTTCTCCATAAATCATATTTTCTTGCATTTCAATATAGTCATTTTCATATTTTTTAAAGAATTCTTTCGGCGGAATGATTTTCAAATCCTCAATTTTCAATGTTTCGTAATCAACTGTCTTGATTGGGGTAAATATTTTTCTGTGTGAAATTATTTCCTTGAATAATTCTTTGTCTTTAAATGCTTCAACACCGAACTCTGTTGTAATTATTTCTCCAATGTCATATAAATGTCTAGACATTCTGTGATAACGAATTTTTTCAATCGGTTTTGAAAATTCTTCGTGCAATAAAATTAATTTTTCCAAAAAAGTCTTTTCCGGTCGAATTGTCTTTACTGTAAAGGCTATTTCCGAAAATTGAGCACTTGCATAATTCTCATCAATAATCGATTTTATTTCCTTGTTCTCAGATGGTTCTAATAATGAACGTGCTCCAATTTCTACTAATACTTTTTGTTCTATGTACGGTAATTCTTCAAAAACGGACCGGTAAATTATTTCAATAGTTTCAGGGT